>CAKUVB010000021.1 GCA_934693215.1 uncultured Candidatus Melainabacteria bacterium | reverse complement strand
GACAGAGAGGAAATATGAACATATTAAGCTATTTTAAAGCAGTACATGCACAAAGACAAATTAATAAACTTGCACGTAAATATAAAAATAAAAAAATTGTAATCTATGGTGCAGGAGAATATTTCCAAATTCTAAAAAATAATTTTGATTTGTCTAAATTAAACATTGTGGGTATTGCCGACAAAAAGTTTGAAACCTCAAAAAATTCAAATCCTACTCCGTATTTAGCTCTTGCACCTGAAGAATTAAAAGATTTTGATTTAGATGTGATATTAGTTGCTTTGTATGATGATACAAGTTTGTGTGATTCTTTAGAGTATCAACTTCTTATAAATACGCAAAACGAAGACAAACCAATACGTTCAATAATTGAACCAACTTTTTTATACACAATTAAGGTTTTATTAGGTAAATAATGGAAAAATCAGTTTTAATAAAAAGATTAAAAAACAAATTCGAATCAAAAGAAAAAAAGCTTAAAAATTATTATAAAAAGAGTTATCATACTTATCAATTTTTGAAAAATATTGCTGATACAAAAACACTTAAGCCTTGCAAAGGCGAGTTAAGAGAGTATCAGTTAAAATTACTCGATTTTGCAAAAAATTGGTTTGAAGATTTTGAAAAAAATGATGTTAAATATTTTTTAACAAGTGGAAATCTTCTTGGTGCATATAGAAATAAAGGTTTCATTCCTTGGGACGATGATATAGATATAGGAATGATTAGAGATGATTTCGATAAATTGATAGAATATTTGAGAAAAAACTGTTTAGAAGTTGATGTTAGTGAAATTTCTTATACAAAAAGAAACAGAAGTTTTGTAATTAATGAGTTTATCAAAAAAAATCCAAACGTAATGTCTTTTGCGATTTTTCCAACACACTTGCAGATATTACAAGGTGATAGTATGAAAAATCTTATGACATTGGATATTCACCCTTATGATTATTATTCTGATGATTATACAGAAGAAGAAATAAAAAAAGATATAAATTTGATTAAACGTCAGAAAACAAAAATAGACAATTTTGCAGAACTTAATAAATATTTAAAAGAATTGAGATTGAGCAATAATAAGATTGGTGTAAAATCTAATAAAATTTATTATGGCTATGATAACTATGATATTACGTTTATACCATTTACTGATTGGTATAAGGTTGATGATATTTTACCTATAAAAAAAGTAGATTATGAAAATACACAATGTTGTGTTCCTAACAAACCAGAAAAATCGTTGCTAATAAATTATGGTAATGATTATATGTCTATGCCAAAAGAAATTATATTTAATTCTCATATTGGTTATAGAGAAACATGCGAGGTTGTCAAACATAGTCTTGATAAACAGTTAATGTTAAAGAAATTAGAGAGAAAATTTAGGTTTTCAAAAGAAAAAAAATATAAAGAATTGTATAAGGAAACAAAACCGTTAGCAGACTTAATGCTCGATATTGTTGACATAAAAACGATAAAACCTTGTCAAGAAAAACGTCTTAGACAATATCAGCTGGATTGCGTTGATTTTGCAAAAAAAATGACAGATTTTTTTGATGCTCATAATTTAGAATATTTTATAACATCAGGAACATTAATAGGTGTAGTTAGACATGGTGGTTTCGTTCCTTGGGACGATGATTTTGATGTTGGAATGATGCGTAAAGATTATGAACGATTAAAACTCATTTTGAAAGAGAATTTTAAATCAATAGATATTTCAAAAATTTCAGCTTCAAAAGGAAATTCAATTCAGGTTATTGATTCTGCTTTGAAAAATAGTAATGGAGAAATACTGTATTATAATGGTCCAAAATATACACAAATTTATCAAGGCGAAAGTTTCAAAAATTGTAGATTAATAGAAGTATTTCCGCATGAATATTACAAAGATGAATATACTTTAACTGAATACAAAAAATATATGTCAACAATTAAAAATCAACTAGGATTAATTGATTCTTGGCAAGATATGACAGATTTCTTGAATTTAGAAATCGCAAACAATAAAAATGTAGCAGATAAAAGTAGTTTTATTTATTATGGTGTGGATAGTTTGGGTAGTTATATTGTTAATCCAACAGGTCCAATGAGTCAGGATATGATATTCCCTCGCAAAAAGGTGAAATTTGAAGGTTATGAATTCTGGGCTCCAAACGACCCTGACGGATATATTAGAGTTCAATATCCGGATTATTGGAACTTCCCTTCTAATTTTTCAATAGCACCATTATTAGAAATAAAAACGAAACAAAAATCTTAAGAGTTTGCGTCTTAATCTTTTTATAATCATGTGTTTGATATTTTTTTCATCACTAATATTTTTGTTGTGTTTGTTGAGAACATGACCGTACGGGTCAAATTCCCATCGAATATTGCGTTTGATAACTTTTGCAGGATTACCTGCAATAATACAACCTTCTTCTTCAAATTTTTTGTTAACGAGAGAACACGCCCCAACAACACAGTTTGAAGGAATTTGTGCACCTTTAATTATTGTTGATCTTTGTGCTATCCAAACGTCATCACCTATAATAATATCTTCAGGTTCATTGTATGGTAATTTTTCACCAACATTATAAATTGAATGTCCGTCAGATGTTCTGATAGTAAGTTCTCTACCAAATTGTGCTCTTTTACCGATAATAAGTTTATGTGGTTTATATCTTTCATTGTTATTTACGATTATTTCGATGTTTGGGTGATTCAGCCAAATTCCTTCATCTATAAAACATCGTCCCCAACTGCTAACATAAATATTAGCTTGGTTTACTTTTATTGGAGTCTTTTTGATTATGCAAACAGCATTTTCTCCAACTAATTTTATATTTGTATTTTTGAATGATATTGGCAATTCTATTTCTAAATAATTGTTACTTCCATTAATTGAAACATTTAGACCATCTAGTTTTCTTTTTAGCCTTTTCTTTTTGCCGTTATAAGTAACAAAAATTTGATTATTTTTACCCTGTGTTTTGTATGGGAATAAATTATTGATAATATTGAATATTTTTTTTAGCATGATTTATTCCTCTATACATATATCTTGTGGAAAATGGTTATCGGCTTTGTGTTTTAGTTTTTCATAATTAGAATATATTTTTTCTCTCAATGATGATGATGAAACACCTTTGCCATAAGGGAAATAAACAACGGTTACACCCATTTCTTTTAGATAATCGTATTTGCCTGTCCAATCATCACCGACAACAAATACATCAAAATTTAGTTTTTTAACCTTATCTCTATGGTCAAGGCTATGTTGTGGAATTACAATATCAGGATATTTTATTGCTTTCATCAACGCAATACGTTCTTCAAACGGAATAATAGGTTCTGATTTGTAACTTGCAACAAGTTCATCAGTATTTACTCCGACAATTAGAATATCACCTAATGCACGTGCATATTCAATCATTTTCAAATGGTTTATATGCAACATATCAAATGTGCCTGATGTATAAACAACTGTTTTATTTCCTATCATAATTTTATCCTTTTAATATCCAATATTGTGCGTTAGTTTCTTCTCTTGCGCCTGATTTGTTATCAAGCAATAAATCTGTTTTTATAATATCAAATTTATTTGTTTTGAAATATTCCTCATATTCTTGTTTTGTACGATAAATAGCATTGTAATTTGTTTGTAAATCTTTTGATTTAAATTGGTTTAATGTCAAACGAGCGTCCATTAGACTAATGGACTCCTGAATATATACATATTCAGGAGTAACTCTCCTAAATGCTTTAAAAATATTTAAAATATTAGAATCATTGACATACATCAAAACACCTGTGCAAATTATAAAATTAAATTTTGAGTTTAATATTTCTTTATCTAAATTTAAAATTGAATTATTGTAAAATTTAATGTTTTCATTATCACTAAATTTTTTAGATGCGTAGTCTATAAAACCTTCAGAAAAATCGACACCTGTATAAGAGTCAAATTGATTAATTAAATTTTCTGCCCAACGTCCAATGCCACAACCAATATCCAAAATTCTAGGATTTTTGATTTGTTTAACAACAGATTCAACTATTAATTTTTCGTGTTCATTTCTGGTATTTTGTTCTATTCCTGTTTTATCTGAACCTAGCAAAACAGTTTGCAAATTATTTATGTTGTTTGCACGATTTTCCCAAAATTCTTTTGTTGAATTATTGTCGATTTCTATTTTATCTGTGTAAACTCTCGTTTGCATATAGTTCTTCCTTTACTTTTTTCAATGCATTCAAGCATTGATTAATTTCATCTTCGCCAACATTTCCATAGTTGCCGATTCTGAATAATTTTGTTTTTAAATCTCCACCTGATGGTGCGATTTCAATATTATATTTTTCTCGCATTATTTTTACAACAAGGCTTGCATCTATATCATTTGTCATTACGGCACTTACGCAATTTGCAGGTGTTTTTGCTAAAAGCTTAAAATCGAGTAATTCTAATCCTTTGCGTAAAATCTCCGTATTTTGTTTATATCGTGTTCTAAAGTTTTTTAATCCTTCTTTTTGTATTTTTTCTAATCGTTTATCCAGTTGATTAACAAGGCTAACTGCAGGTGTAAAAGGGGTTTGACCTCTTTTTGCATTATTAACATAATCAAAAATATCAAAATAAAAGTTTCTTAAGTCAGATTTTTGTGCAATTTCTAAAGCTTTTTCGTTCGCAGAAAGAAATCCTAATCCCGGTGGAAGTGCAAAAGCTTTTTGCGAAGCCGAAACTGCAACATCAACTCCCCATTCATCTTGTAAAAACTCATCAGTTAAAAGACCACTCACACAATCAACAATAAAAAGTGTTTCAGGGAATTGTTTAATAATTTCACCAATAGATTTTATATCAGTTAAAGCACCTGATGAAGTTTCATTCAATGTAGCAAATACAACTTTTGGATTTTTTGTTTGGTTTAAAGTTTGTTCAACAATTTTTGGGTTTGGACTTTCTCCAAAAGGTACAGAAATTTCAACCGTATTAATTTTGTGTTTTTTGCATATATCACCCCAGCGTTTACCAAAAGAACCACCGTTAATATATATAGCAGTATCATTTTTGCTCAAAAAATTTGTAACTGCGGATTCCATTACTCCAGTACCTGATGAAGCGGTTACAACTACTGTATTTTTTGTTTGAAAACAATATTTTAAGCCTTCAAAAATCTTAAGCCATTTTGAAGTGTAATCATCTGTCCTCATATATTCTTGAGGTTGTGATGCGATTTCTAAAATATCCCTCTCAACTTCTGTTGGTCCTAAGACCATTAACAATTTATGTTCCATACCCCTATTCTAGCATAAATTTAGAAATTTTTATTTATACCTTGAATCAAATATTTTAGCAATGTCGTCTATGATATTTTTAGCAGAATTTTGGTAATTTAAGGTTTCTAAAAGTGTTTTTCGTTCTTGTTTTTTTGTATCATTTCCGTTTATCAAAACTTCTTTAAAAATCCTGTTCATTTCTTCTAAAGAATAAACATTATAGTACGTATTACAAATCTTTTTCACACTTTCATTACCCTTAAAACTTTCAGAAACAAGATGAATTAAGGGCTGTCCAGTTACAAAGTATTCGTTCAAAAAAGAACCACTATCAGTAACCATTGCCCTAGATTGTTTAAACAAATATACATAATTTCCGTCCAAACATACTTTCCCAATTTTTCCCCATTCTGCAAAATATTTATCCATATTTTCTTTTGACATATAACCGGAAGTTATAAAAAAGTTGTATAAATTAGGGTGTGGTTTAAAAACCCAGTTCAAATCAGTATGTTGTTTAGCAAATTCTAATATTTCTTGTCCATTCCAATCAAAAGTTGAATATCTCAAATTATTCCCACAAACAGTCCAATGTGGTGCATATATTGTATATTTTTTTTCGTATTCATTATCATCGACCAAATAATTATCAAGTTGAGGGTGTCCGACTGTTAACAAGCTTTCTGAATTAACCGTCATTTTTTTTGCATAATTATTTTTTATTATGTCGTTTGGCACATAGTGGCGATATATGTATTTATGGAATCGCAAATCGTACTCAAACCATTCATCAGTATCAGAAATAAAATATGGGATATAATAAGTTAATGCAAATTTAGAACAAACTACCGGGCCTTGAGTTGTTTCAACATACCAAGGGTGTTGATAAATTATAATATCCGGTTTAGGTGACATTTTTTCAAAAGGTATGTATTTGTCGTTTTCGATATCATAAGCATATAGGACATTCATATCTTTTGATTTGAAAAACTCATAAGTCTTTTTTACATTATCAATAGTTTGGTAATTAAAATTATTTTCTAAAGCTGCGTTTTTAGTAACGAAAATATACGGCTCAAATCTATCATCTTGTGACATCAAGTCATAAACACTTTGACTAAGCCATTTCGAATCATCATACACATAAAAAGCTACATTTAGTTTAGTTTTTTTACTTAGTTGCTTAAGTACTTGTTTTTGATTTTTTGCAATATATTTTAAATTTTGGTTGAGTTTTAACTTATATCCAAAATCCACTATCGTCTTTTGATATTTGTTTGGTAATATTTTTGAAATATTTTGTGCTAATTCATAATACGGAATATACATAACAAGTATTATAACATTGTTAGAAAAGATAATAACGGTTTTTATAATTTAATTCAAAATAAATGTAACCGGTCCATCGTTTATCAGTTCAACGTCCATCATTGCACCAAAAACACCGGTCTTTACAGGCAAACCTTTATCTTTTAGTTGTTTTATAAAATATTCGTACATTTCATTTGCTTTTTCAGGGAGTTCTGCTCTATCAAAGCTAGGTCTTGTGCCTTTTGCACAATTACCGGCAAGTGTAAACTGTGAAACAACTAAAACCTCGCCAGAAATATCTTTTATGGATTTATTCATCTTTCCATTTTCGTCTTCAAAAATTCGGAGTTTTGAGATTTTATCAGCAATTTTTTCAGCTTTTTCTTTCTCATCACCTTTTTCAACCCCATACAAAACTAAAATTCCTGCATTAATAGAAGAAAATAATTCGTTATCTATAGTAACCGATGCCTTTTTTACTCGTTGTATAAGTCCAATCATTAACAAATCCCTTTCATTGACTCATTTAACCAGTATGAGATTACGTCTATGCGTTTTTGTATAAGAGTATAGTATTCATTCAGTTTGGTTATGACTTGAGGAGTCGTTGTCATATCATAATTCTTGATTGTTTTTAAGAATGAATTTAACTCCATTTCATATTGTGCTGTTGCATATCTAAATATTTCATTCTCAGTATTATTTACATCATTCATTTTTGTATAGGTTTCGATTAATGCCCTAATTTTTAATAGCAAATTCTTATCAATTGTTCTATGTCGTTTCCAATCCATATTTAGACGTGATGCCGTTTTGCAAGATTCTTCTGCTAAGTTTTTGTACTCTTTTAGGTTGTTTTTTAATCGTAATAAATGTTCTTTAATTTGTTCAACATCATAATCAAGCTCTATTTTTGGAAGAGATTTATCTATAGTAGTTAAATCTTTAATTGCTTCTGCTAATGAAACATTTTCAAAACCATCTATTTGAGCACCTTTTAATGATGTATTGATAAGTTTAATGTCATTTAAACTTTTTGCGTAATCAGAGAATTGTTGTATAAAAGCAGCATAACCAGCTTCGGTTGGAATCATAGCACCATTAATACTTTTTACTGAATATAATGATTTGTTCAGAATTTTTAATCTTTCTGTAGCAACTTTTGTTCTAATTTCAACATCATCTGATGCCGATAATGAATCTCTATATTTTTCAAAATCTTTTGGAACTATTTCATATTTTTGTAATTGTTCGTTATAAACACACTCAAGCTCTGAATATGCAGAATCTTTTGAGTAGCATTGACCTTCAATGTATGCTAAATCTTGACCAACTAAAATAATCTTAGAACACCCCATTTTTATAGCTGTATTCAGAGCCATATATGAAACTGTACCCTGAGTCCCATTGCCTTCTGTGTTTGTATTTGATATTTTTCCCCAATATTCACTTGGTGGCATATTCGCAGAAACGTGCAGGTACTTTTGTTTTACAGTTAATGCATGGATTGCAGGGTGAGTAAATGGTTCTACAATCAAATTAATATCAGACAAATCTAAACCTGAAACTTGTTTAGAACAGTTATTTGACTCAACAATACATAGAAAATCTACGTTTATGTTATTTTTTACAAGTGTTTTTAGTGCTGGCCCTACTGCAAAAATAACTGCTTTATCTTGGTTTTGTTTCAAAACTTCAATATTCTCTGAGAGTGTCGGCCCTGCAGATACTATAATTGCAGGTTTATCTTTGAAATAGTTTTCAAGTTTATTGATAGGAATTTCTTTGATAAGCTCAGGAAGGTTTTTTACAGTAGTATATGTTGCACCATATAATTTTTTTTGTTTGTATGAATAATCTAAAATCACACTTCCATAAGTTAGTTCTAATGTTTTTATTTGAGTATCAAAAACATCTTTATACAATTCTCTATAACTTGGTAAGCTAGCTATTTCGATATAAGAATCATTGTTAGAAATCTCAACAAGAAATTTTTGCATTTTCTCAAAGTCTGTAAAAATATAAACATTAGCTTTAGACAAATCTCCAGAAAAATCTACTAATGAAAAAGTCGTATATAATATATCCAAATTAGGTTCATATAAAACCACTACACCTTTAGAAAGGTTTGATGCTATTTGGAACAAATAACCTAGCCCTAGCCCATAAATTAAATGAATGGCATTTTCATCATTTTTTAGGTTATCAAAAGTGTTTTTAGACTCTTGTAAAGGATTTGTCGTATTATGAAGGTCTAAGCCTTTGTATTGCAAGTTGTAACCTGTTGCTTGAGTCAAAATAGGTTGTTCTTCACAATTATATTTTTCTAGGCTTTCTCTTAAAGAAGAATCTTTTAGCAAACCAATATTTTTTTCAAAAAGTTTATTCATACTTTATCCTTCGCAAGTCTTTTTTATTTTTCCACTTAGTTGTCCACAAGCTGCATCAATATCAGAACCACGTTCTAATCGGACAGTTACTTTTTTACCAGAATGTTCAAGTAAATATTTGAATTTCATTATTTCATTGTTTGATGGTTTTTCATAGTCAGTTTTTGTTACAGGATTATATGGTATCAAATTTATGTTGCACTTCAATCCTTGTAAAAGATTTGCAAGTTCTTTTGCTGATTCTATAGTACAATTCAAGCCTTTTATCAAAATGTACTCTACAGTTATTCTTCTACCTGTTTTTTCTACATAATTTTTTAGGGAAGGTATTAGTTCTGAAAGAGGGAATTTCTCCTCTATCGGCATAATTTTCTTTCTAACTGCATGGTTTGAAGCGTGTAATGATATTGCAAGGGTTGATTGCAATTTTTTCTCTGCAAGTTTGTTTATTTTTGGAACGATACCGCTTGTAGAAATCGTTATACGTCTTGCCCCTATTTGAAAATCGTCATTAAATATTTCCAATGCTTTTAAAACGTTATCAAGGTTTAATAAAGGTTCGCCTTGTCCCATAAATACAATATTTGTAACCTTTAGACCTGTATCTCGTTGTATAGTCAATACTTGTTCAACAATTTCTTTTTCTGTTAAATTTCTTATAAACCCACGTTTACCTGTAGCACAGAAAGAACAGTTTACAGAACAGCCAATCTGAGAACTTACGCACGCAGTTAAATTGGCACGATTGTCAAAACGCATCAAAACTGTTTCTACACATTCACCGTCAGGATATTCGATTAAATACTTAATCGTACCATCTGAACTAACTTGTTTAACCTTTATTTTTGAATCCGTAACTGTCGCAACTTGTTTGAATTCTTCTCGAAATTGTTTAGATAAATCTGTCATTTCATCAATTGAAGAAACTGATTTTAGATAAATCCAGTTATGGATTTGTTTTGCTCTAAATTTTGAAGCATTCAAACCTAGTACTAATTCTTCTATCTCTTTTAATGACATGCCAGATAATATTTTCATTTATACATTCTCCCTATTTTTCTTGATAGAAGAAATCAAAGCTCCAACAATAAATACTAAGCCTGATAATCCTGTAACTACTTCAGGAACTTCTACAACTGTTGATACAAACATTAAAATTGCCAAAACTCCAATTGCCCAATGAGCACCATGTTCCAGATATGGATAACTCGTAAGAGTTTTTTCTTCTACAAGAAGTAGTGTTAAAGACCTTACAAACATCGCACCGATTGCAAGACCTATTGTGATAATTATAATATCGTTGCTTAGAGCAAAAGCTCCTAAAACTCCATCTAGTGAAAAAGATGCATCTATTAACTCTAAATACATAAAACTAATAAAACAAGAACAACCCAAAGCTTTTTTTGTGTTGCAACAAGATTTTTCTCGTTTATCATTAAGAGTTTCAAGCTTGTTAGATATCGTATCTATCAAAAGAAATACAATGATACCTGATATACCTGCTAACAAGACATTCATTCTGATTGGTGCCGGTTGTATCATTTGAACAATATCTACAATAGCCAGTGCAATTAATGTATCAAAAATTTTTGTCCCTGGAAGTTGTTTAAGAGGCTTTTCTATAGGAACAATCCAATCCAACTCTTTTTTTGAATTGAAAAAGTATCCCATAAACAACATTATCAAAAACGCACCACCAAATGTTACTATTGGTGCGTGGGTTTGGTGAAGATAAAATGCGTATAATTTAGAGTTGTTAATCGCAATATTTAACACTTTCAAAATATTTATATTGGCAAATATAGAAACAACTAATAGCGGGAATAGGAAACGCATTCCGAATACTGCAATTGCAATCCCCCACGTTATGAATCTGTGTTGCCATTTTTCTGACATTGTTTCTAGCTTCATAGCATTAACAACGGCATTATCAAAAGATAGACTGACTTCAAGTACACTAAGTACAAAAGCTATGAATATACATTTAAAACCTGAACCAATTAATACGTGTTCTCCCCACAAATATGCAAGGATTAAACCTAAAATGGTTACAAAAAACGCACCCTTAAAATGTTTCATATAACTACCTCTTGAGAGTAATTATATAAGAGTCATAAGGTGTTTTCAATCAAAATTATATAAATCATACAAGTGAATTAAGAATCGCTCTTGCACCATCTGTTTCATATTCCATTTGTGTAACATCTTGAGTGATTCTGGCACGAGCTTCCGCAGGTGTTTCCATAATCTTTTGGACAGTCTTTTGGTCTAGAAATTCAAAGAAATCATCAAGTTCAACAGGTTTTACTCCTGATGATTCTGATACAAAATTAATATCTTCAACGTCATTTGGTTGTATTGGACTGGAAACATTTTTTAGTTGGTTAATTGGATTTGTTTTCGCATCTTTAGAGCCAAATAATTTCATAAATTTTCTCCTTGGATTTTACCTACATTCTTCACACCTTCTATAAGCAAGATGAACCTTTAGAATTGACTAAATTTTTCAAAATCGTTACATTTGTTAAAATAAGGATTGCTGTACGGTATCTATCTTTATTCCTAAATGCCTATAACCTTCCGGTGAAACCTTTCTACCTCTTGGTGTACGTTGAAGTAAACCCGCTTGTAAAAGGTAAGGTTCACAGACGTCCTCTAATGTTCTTACATCTTCGCTCAAGGCTGCCGCAATGGTTTCAATACCTACAGGCCCTCCGTCATACTTTTCTATAATCAAGTTTAACAAAGCTCTGTCGGTTGTATCTAAACCAAATTCGTCAATATTTAGAATATCTAAAGATGAATTAGCTACTTCATCTGTTATAACTCCATCAAATTTTATTAGAGCAAAATCAGCAACTCTCTTAACAAGTCTGTTCGCAATTCTCGGTGTACCTCTTGAACGTCTTGCAATAGCCTCTGCACCATCTTCTGTGATTTGAATATCTAATATAGATGCTGTTCTTTTAATAACGGCAGAAAGTTCTTCTATTGAATAAAATTGTAAGCGATATATTATTCCAAACCTATCTCTCAAAGGTCCGGAAAGTTCGCCAGCTTTTGTTGTAGCACCAATCAAAGTGAATTTAGGTAAGGGAACTCTTAATGTCTTTACTGTTTGAGATTTTCCTGTTGTCATATCAAGGAAAAAATCCTCCATTGCAGGATACAATATTTCTTCTGCAACTTTGTTCAAACGGTGGATTTCATCAATGAATAAAATTTCACCACCTTTTAAAGACATAAGGATTCCTATAATATCTCTAGGACGTTCCAAAGCTGGTGCTGATGTTATTTTTATTTCTGCACCCATTTGTTGAGCAATAACACCTGCCAATGTCGTTTTTCCTAACCCTGGAGGCCCATAAAATAATAAATGGTCAAGAGGTTTTTCTCTTAATTTTGCGGCCTCTATAGAAATTTGTAGTGTTTCTTTGAGTGCTGATTGTCCGATATAATCATCAAAACTCTTTGGACGAATACTGTTTTCAAAAGTTTTGTCGTATTCTATACTCTCAGTTTTAATTATAGGATTCTTTTGTTTGGGTAATTGTTTCCCAAAATCGTTGTCATCTGATAATATTGCCATAAAAATATTATATCATATTGATTAATTATTGTAACTCTTTTAAATATTTATTAACACCGTTTGCAACACCTATCGCAACTTTTTTGAAGAAATCTTTTGATTTATACAATTCTACATCTTCAGGGTTTATCATATAGGCCGTTTCTACCAGTACTCCAACATATTCTGTTGGTCGAATAACTGCAAAACTTGCTTGAGTAATTCCGTTGTCTTTTGTTCCCAATGATTTAACTGTTTCTGTTTGTATATTTTCTGCTAATGGTTTTGAAAAATCTGTATAATAATACGTTCCTGTACCTTTATGGGTATTTGGGTCTGCACTTTCAGGAATTGAATTCATGTGTAAGCTGATAAAAATAATTCCATGTTTTGAAATCGCATAATTAACTCTATCGTTTAGTGATACAAATTTGTCGGATTTTCTTGTCATAACAACATCATACCCTTTTGATTTGAGTTCATTTTTTAGAGCTTTTGCGGTCTTTAAGTTCATATCTTTTTCTATATCACCCAGACAACCAACTGCTCCGGGTTCTTTCCCGCCATGTCCTGCATCTATTACTATTTTGATATGTTTTAGAATGTTTTGTTGTACTCCGATACTCAAAACTCCGTCATTCATCTTTGCACTATAACAATTTGGGTTAGGCAAAATTAGTTCTGAATGAAAAGTTTCGTTTGGTCTGTTCTCAACATTATAAACATCTATCATTAAACGGTTATTGTTTAGCACTACAGAATATGGTAGATTTTTTGAAAATTTATAACAATAAACAATACTATTAGAATCTGAGTTTATGCTTTCTCCTCTGTATTCACCAACAGTTGTGTTTTCTCTTTGTTCCGGCATGATTTGTTTTGTCATAACCCAGCCTGAAAGGTTTTTGTTTAAATAAACTCTAGAAAATTCATTCTTTGTTCCTGTAATTTGTAAATCTGTATTTTTAGGTAAATATCCCAATCTGTTCATTCCAAAGTCAATTGGTGTAGCACGTAAAATAACATTATTACATGTAGTTTTGCAATCTTGAGTCGAAAATTCTGATAATTTTGTTTGGGTATCTTTTGATTTAACTCGTGTAATTATATATTTATCTTGTTTTCGGTTTTCATCATTACCAACGTAAAAAATATTATCTCCGATTAATAATTTGAAAGTTTCAGCAAAAGAACCATTTTTTTTGATATCTACTTTTTTATCATTAATCCATACGTTTTCTTTTTTGTTAGCTTTTCCTACAAAAAATACTCCATCTTGCTCAAGGGTAAGCTCTTTATCTAAAGGGAAAGCTACATCATACGCAAATGATGGCAAATTTAAAAATGTTAAAATAAAAATAAGTAACAACTTTTTCATACGGTGTTATTATACAACAAAAATTCATATTAATAGAGGATATCCAAAACCCGAAATACGTGCGATTATTTTGTCAGAGAGGGATTATCGTGAATTTAGGGATACTATTATTAGGCATAATAGGTGTAATAGCTGTATTTTCGGGACAAATTGCAAACGGATTATCTGTTCGTATGTTGTTACAGCCAACGGCATTTATAATTGTTCTGGGAGGTACTTTCTGTGCTACAATTCTGAATTTTGATAAAAAAACGTTGTTAATTGCAATTCAAAATGCTATTGGTATATTTAAAAGAGAAAAATCTAATACAAATGAAATTATTAAAGAAATAATGCAACTTTCAATTTACGCAAGGAAAAATGGACTTCTTGCATTAGGAAATGTGCTAAACGAAGTGAATGATAATTTTTTAGCAAGAGGATTGCAACTGGTTGTTGATATTGGAAACCCTCAATTAATCTATGATATTCTTTCTTCTGAAATATCTTATGAAGAGGAAGAAGAGTTAATCAGCTCTAGAGTTTTTGAAGCACTTGGTGGTTATGCACCTACGTTTGGTTTGGTTGGTGCAGTATTTGGGCTAATTAATGTATTAAAAGATTTAACTGCAATTGATACTCTTGGGTATGGTATTGCAACGGCGTTTGTTTCTACATTATATGGTGTTGGTATTGCTAACATATTGTTTTTACCAATAGCTGGAAATTTGAAACAACGAACAAGAGAGAAGATTTTATTTAAAGAATTGATTTTGCAAGGTATTGTTTCTAT
>CAKUVB010000020.1 GCA_934693215.1 uncultured Candidatus Melainabacteria bacterium | reverse complement strand
AAAAAGGTGATGAAGTTATAGCCGTAGCAGCAGGTTTTCCTACTACAGTAAATCCTATTATTCAACAAGGAATGATTCCTGTATTTATTGACTGCGAAATAGGTACATATAATATATGTGCAGACAAAATAGAAGAAGCTATTACAGATAAAACAAAAGCAATTTTTATTGCACATACATTAGGAAATATGTTTGATTTAGACAAAATTGTTGAAATTGCTAAAAAACATAATCTATGGGTAATAGAAGATACTTGTGATGCGTTAGGCGGAGAATATAAAGGACGTAAAGCTGGTACAATAGGAGATATTGGTACATTTAGTTTTTATCCGGCTCACCATTTAACAATGGGTGAAGGTGGTGCAGTTATTACTAATAACTCAGAGCTTTATAAAATAATTATGTCTTTCAGAGATTGGGGACGTGATTGTTGTTGTCCTCCGGGACGAGATGGTGTTTGTGGCAAACGTTTTACCCAACAACTTGGAAACTTACCTTATGGATATGACCATAAATATACTTATTCTCATATCGGTTTCAATTTAAAAATTACTGATTGGCAAGCTGCTTTAGGTTGTTCTCAGATTGATAAACTTGATGGATTTCTAAAAATAAGAGAACGTAATGCAAATTATTTAACAGAAAAATTATCTGATTTAACAGATTATTTAATACTTCCTGAAATTGAAGAAGGTTGCAAACCATCTTGGTTTGGGTATTTAATTTCAGTTAAACCAAACGATAAGTTTAATAAACAACAACTTGTTGAATATCTTGAACAAAATGGAATAGGCACAAGACAGTTATTTGCCGGTAATATTTTAAGACAACCAATGATAGTAGAGAATGATGTTCAATTAAGAATTGGTAATTCAAAATTGATGAATTCAAAAGAGTTGTCAGAAGATGATTATAAAAAACTTCCAAATACCGAATTTATTATGAACAATACTTTTTGGGTAGGAGTTTTTCCAGCTCTTTCAGAAAAAGAGCTTGATAAAACAAGTAGTGTAATCCATGAATTTATACTTAATGCCGTAAAAGGTTAAAATAATATTTTCTGTAACACTTATTATTCCTTGATTACAGGAGTTATTGTAAATAAATGTAACAGAATGCCAAAAATATGTTATAAAAAAAGCAATTTTTTCTCTAATATATACTTTGTATATATGTAAGTGATTTCCAAGTCCCAAGGAGAGAAAATAATGGCTTTATTATTTGCAGAAGTTGCAGAAAAATATTTACAATGTAACCAAGAAGATGAGTCAAAATTATCATCAAAAGTAAGTGATTTATTTGATGTAATTGATAATCCTGAAGGACTTGTAGAGAATGAAGAAAATTCATTGCCACAAGAAACTTTTATTGCGTCAGTAGCAAACGAATATTATAAAAAATCAATTGCTGACATTAATAATACAACGATAGGAAATAAAGCAGTAAGAAGAAAAAATTTCCAACAAATTATGAAGGAATCGTTTTTCTACGGAGCAAATAGATTCGGAAACAATTTTATAGCATAGAGTTAGAGAATTGATATTATAATTCGTATAACTTCAACCAAGAATTCTACGGAGATGACTCCGATAGGGACAGGGACAAATTAGGAAAATTTTATGACAATCATTTTGATTGTCATTTTTTTTGTAAATTTTTAATTTAAAATAGCAAAAAATATTTTGTTTACTTTTTCTAAAACATTAAGAAAAGAAGGAATAAAATGATAAGTATAAAAAGTTCAATAAATAACAGACCAAATTTTACAGGAAAAGTATCTGTTCCCAAAATGATTTTGCCGGCATTAGGTTTAGCTTGTTGTTTTGGTACAACACCAATAAAAGCAGATACATTTTCTAAAACAGATAGTACTATTGTTGCAACAGATAGTTTGCAGTCAAAAAAATATGTAACTCAGCTTGATAGCACAGAGCTTGCAAAAGCACCTTCTCCGATTGTTAAAATAGCCGGAAAACAACAAAAAGTTGGTATTGTAGTTGACGTAACAGAAAATAAATTATATCGCTATAATGAAAATGGCAAGGTAAAAGACGGGTATCATATAGCTTCAGGTGTTATTGGTAGAAATGGTAAAAGTATTACAGGGACAGGAATAAGGCAAGTTCATCATATTGAAGAATATCCTTATAAATGTGCTCCAGGCTCAAAAAGAAGTAGAAATCCAAAAGCATATGGTCCTAATATTTTGTATTTGACAATAGTTGATTCTAAAACAGGAGAAATTAAAGGTTCAAACGGTGAATTTATTCATGGTAATAATGACGCATCTAGCATAGGTAAGCATGCCTCTCATGGTTGTATGAGAATGGAGAATGAAGTAATTAAACAATTTGCTAAAGAGGTTAAAAAAGGCACTTTTGTTTTGATAAAATAAAATTAAAATTTTATATTCAATAAAAAAGACACCGAAATTAATTCGGTGTCTTTTAATAATTATCTGTCTTGAATTATTGATTCTCGATTCTTCTCATTGTAGGGAATGCTATAACATCTCTAATTGTTGGAGAATCAGTTAATAACATAACTAGTCTATCAATACCCATACCCATACCACCTGTTGGAGGCATACCGTATTCTAAAGCATTGATATAATCTTCATCAATTGACATTGCTTCTTCATCACCGTTTGCTTTTGCTAAAGCTTGAGCTTCAAATCTGTATCTTTGGTCGATTGGATCAGATAATTCAGAGAACGCATTTGCAATTTCCCAACCATTAACACGAGTTTCAAATCTTTCGGTTAATCTGTCGTTTTCTCTATGAACTTTTGCTAATGGAGATATTTCTCTAGGGTAATCAATAATGTGGCATGGTTGAATAAGTGTTGGTTCAATTTTGTCCTCGAACACCGCATCAACAACTTGACCCCAGTTCATATCATCATCAACATTTACATGAAGTTCTCTAGCTTTTTGGATAGCTTCTTCTGCTGTAAAGATATCTAAGAAATCAACACCTGTAGCCTCTTTGATAGAACCAATCATTGTTTTTCTATCCCAAGGTGGAGTTAAATCAATTTCATTTTCTCCGTATTTGATTTTTGTTGTACCAAGAACTTCTTGAGCAACATAGGCAACCATGTTTTCAGTCAATGTCATCATATCATTATAATCAGCATAAGCTTGATATAACTCAATCATCGTAAATTCAGGGTTGTGACGAGTATCAATACCTTCGTTTCTGAAACATTTACCAATTTCATAAACTCTTTCTGAAACGCCACCAACGATTAATCTTTTTAGATACAATTCAAGAGCAATTCTAAGAGTCAAATCCATATCAAGAGCATTGTGGTGAGTGTTGAACGGTCTTGCATTAGCACCTGATGCTAAAGTTTGCAATATAGGAGTTTCAACCTCCATAAATCCATCTTTGTTTAGGAATTCTCTTATTTTAGATATAATAAGACTTCTTTTTCTGAAAGTATCTCTTGTGTTTTCATTTACAATCAAATCAACATATCTTTGACGATATCTTGTTTCAACGTCTGTTAGACCATGGAATTTTTCAGGTAATGTTTGTAATGATTTAGATAAAATTTTGTAAGAAGTAGCTTTGATAGAAAGCTCTCCTCTAGGTGTTCTTCTGATAGTTCCGTAGAAACCAAGAATATCACCAACATCAACTAATTTTAAAGTTTTTACCATATCAGGGTCCATATTTTCTTTGTGAGAGAAAATTTGGATTTTTCCTGTTGCGTCCATAAGGTCAATGAACATGCCTGTATTTCTAATAGCCATTACACGTCCTGCAACAGCATATTTATCTTCTGTTTCTTCACCGGCTTGCAAGTCTTTGTATTTTTCTTGCAAATCTGATGCGTTAGCATTTTTATCAAACGTATACGGATATGGATTAATTCCTTTATCCACTAATTCAGCAAGCTTTTCAAGTCGTCTTTGTCTAATTGATTCTTTTGCTGAAATAGGTTCTCGTGTCGCATTTTCTGACATAAATTTTTCCTCATTTTGTTGTAGAAATCATACTATAGTTACATAGTAACATAAAAATAAATGAAAATATTTAAACTTTCTCTACCTAAGGTTAGAAGTTAAAAATCATACATGTTAATGATTTTATTTCTTTAAACTACTGATAACATTACCATATACTCCTTAAAAACGACGATACACATATCCCTAATCAACAGCTATGTAGATTTTATACATAGCTTTTTTTTACCCAAAGCTAAGTTTTCATTGATATTATTGTTATTATTCTGAATGAACTTATAGTTATTTTTTTGTTTGATAGTTCTCTTTCAGGCTATTGTCGGATTTTTTATTTTTTAATAGAATTTATAAATTTATATCTAATATGTACTTATGTAACAATTATATAATATTGATATACAAATATGTAAATTTTTTATGCTTTTATGACTTTATTAATATATAGACACTATAATACTATGTGTATCATGTTTTTATTCAGGCATGATATATATTAGAATAGGATAAAGAGGAAAATGAATAATTATGGCCTTACAGGAGCAAGACCGAGCATTGATATGTCGGAAGTTGCTTCAGTAAAAGAAATGATATTTAACAGGGCAAAGGAAAAATCTTCATCTCTTGCGACAGAAAGAGAAGAAGGAATGACTCAAGCTGTTCAGAATGATGTTATGGCATCAGCTAGAGCATCTATTACCGGAAGTCGTAAACCGTTTGGAAATTTAACCCAAAATATAAAAACAGAAACAGAGCAAAATTCTACTATTATTCAAAATGTGCCTGAAGTAAAACCTCAAGAAAATATTCCACAATTAAAACATAATATTCAAAGTGTTGATAATTCAACATATACAAATTCTATGCGTGATGAAACAATGGCAGCTGCTCGAAACCAATATGGCAGACGAGGGAATTTGATGGAAACATTGAATTTTTTAAATACTCAAGCTGCGATAAGAATGGTTAATAAAACGCACTCAAAAATTGTATGATGTTTGTTGTTTTGATATTTGATGAATACTAATAAATTCCATTTCTTAGCGAGGAGTAATAATCTTCATCAGCTGGTATGCTTGTTGGATATCCGTTAGAGAAAAATTCTTTAAAACGGTTTAATTTTTTGTTTTTGGCTTTGTAACTTCTTGTTGATTCTGCAGAATATGCGTGTCTTAGTCTGTTAAGACGACTTTTATAATCACCTGATTGTATAGCTCCGAACATTTGGGCTTCTAGTCTATCAAGACGATTTTCTATACCAAGTGTATTGTAACATTTACCAAAACTATTACGTTCCATTTTGGTTAACAAGTATTCTATATCAGAATCCTTTATCGAATTTTTTGTATAGTCATTTTTTTTAAAAATCCTTGATACAGGATTGTTGTATATATCATAAGGGTTGGTCCAAGTTTGACGATTCATTTCATCAATAGTATTTTCAATTTCTCTATCTATGCTGTTTCTATACCAACGGTTGTTATTCATCATTCTATTGTCAAATCTGAAAAAATCTCCACTACCAAAAGAAACCGGAGAAGTTATAACTAAAATACCGAATATTAAAAGAAGTTTTTTCATTTATTTAATCCCCTAGTATAAAATAAACTTCTCTATTGATAATTCTATTACCTTATTGAGTGATTAGATGGTAGTATTATTATATGAAGATTAAAATTATTGCATTAGGAAAAATAAAAGAAAAATACTTAAAAGATGGTATAGACGAATATTTGAAAAGATTACGTCCTTATACGCCATTAGAAATAGTTGAACTTACTCCAATAGAAATCAAAGATGAAAATTTGGTAGAAAAAGTTCTTGATGCAGAGGCAGAAAAAATTATTTCACATATAAAACCATCAAGCTTTATTATAACAATGGAAATTGAGGGTAAGCAATTTGATTCAGTAGATTTCTCTAAAAAACTTGAACAAATTGGGAATTCAGGTGTTTCAGAAATTGTTTTTATAATAGGTTCTTCTTGTGGTTTGTCTAAAAAAGTTCGAGATATGTCTAATTTAAAATTAAGTTTATCAAAGATGACATTTATTCATCAATTTACTAGATTAATTCTTTTAGAACAAATATATCGTGCGTTCAAAATTTCTAATAATGAAACATATCACAAGTAATTTATTTTTTATAAAAATACGCATTTAAAAAGGCTTGTCAATGCAAGCCTTAAATAAATCTTCTCCCTAAGTCCAGTAGTCACTGTTTAAAATAAATTAATTCGATACTTCGATTTTTCAACTCTCCCCCGAGCCTTGTAGCCATCACTCCCTTCCAAGTACATTATTATGTTAGGCTAACTCTATCGGGTTATCAAGTAACGAAAAGTTCATGAAAAATTTACATATCACCATGCCTCCCAACTTTATTGAGGGTCATGTTATGTTAACAAATATGACGTATCATTTTTAATGAAATTTAGTAAATTTATACAACTTTTTTGGTTGACATTAATAATTTTGTGAGCGGTATGTATTTTTATTGAGTTTGAAAAAGAGATAAAAAATATCAATCAAATGTGAAGAAATATTATTATAAATTTATCTTATTAAAATTACCCTGTATGTCTTATGCAAAGGGTTGTTCAGAGGTTTGCAATAGATTGTTAATATTTGTTTAGTAAATTTTTGTATAAATATATTTAATTATCGCAAGTCTAATAATAGCATGGTTTTAGTAGTTTTTTTAACAAAAATACTTGTAAAAAAATTGTCATGAGAACACTTTTTATTTGTTATTTTTATTTTAATCTGTCATAATGGATTTACGGACATCATTTATTTTTTGGGGTATACGTTCTTAAAGATAAATCTAATTACTTTATTGATATGATGTCGGAATAGTTGATAAAAATTAAAATAAAAGCAGAAAATGCAGTTAGTATTTCAGGAGGCACTTGAGTGTTAGAGCATGGATATATTCAAATCTATACAGGCGATGGCAAAGGTAAAACAACCGCATCACTGGGCTTGGCACTACGTGCATTGGGACATGGCTGGAAAGTATTAATAATCCAGTTCGCAAAGGGAGATTGTGGTACATCTTATGGAGAAATTGTTTCTTCATCTAAGTTTTTACCAAATTTAGATGTAGTTCAGTTTGGAATGGATAGAGTTGTTTATTCTCATAATATCTGTATTGATGACTACAAAGAAGCAAAAAAAGGCTGGGAATATGCTAAAAAAGCTATTAACAGCGGAGAATATCAATTAATTATTCTTGATGAAATAAATATTTGTGTATCATTAGGTATGCTAAAGGTTTCAGATGTTAAAAATGTATTGTTGAATAAACCTGAAAACCTTGAAATAGTTTTAACCGGAAGATACGCACACCCTGAATTGCAAGCACTTGCTCATCTTGTAACAGAGATGAAACCAATCAAACATTATTTTGATATTGGAGTGAAGGCAAGACAAGGAATAGAGTATTAAATTTGAAGAGAGATGATTAAAATGAGGTAGAGAACCAAAATTGGTTCTCTTTTTATTATTGTTTATTTGTTTTTAAACCATTGATGATAACATTTTATGCACGTTTATATTAATTTTTATGTTATTATTGCTTTATGGTTGAATTCAAACATTATACTGTTATGAAAAATGAGGCTGTTGATGCGCTTGAGTGTACATCAGGCAAAATTTATGTTGATTGTACTTTAGGTGGAGGCGGACACAGCGAACTTATTTTGCAAAGAATTGCACCTGACGGTAAATTATTTGCGTTTGATATAGATGATGATGCTATTAGTTTTGCATCAGAAAGACTAAAACAGTATAGCAATCTTACAATTATCAAAGATTCCTATGTGAATATTAAATCTCAAATGGCAAACTATGGGATAGAAAAAATCACAGGCGGGGTAATTCTTGACCTTGGAGCTTCTTATCACCAGCTCACAAAAGCGGAGAGAGGTTTTTCTTTTATGAAAGATGCTCCTCTTGATATGAGATTTAATATGACGAGTGATTTTACAGCTTATGATGTTGTTAATGCTTATAAAGAAGATGAGCTTGTAGCTATTTTTAGTGAATACGGAGAAGAAAGATTTTCTAAAAGAATTGCAAAAGCAATTGTAACAAAAAGAAAAATTCGTCCAATCAAGACTACACTTGAATTAGCCGATTTGATAGTAGAAGCAACACCAAGAATAAAAACCTCTATACACCCTGCAACTAGAGTGTTTCAGGCTATTAGGATAGAGGTTAATGATGAACTTGAAAATGTTACTAAAATCTTAACAGATGTATTGGATTTATTAGGATATGGTGCTATAATATCTGTGATAAGTTTTCATTCTTTGGAGGATAGAATAGTCAAAAGGCTGTTCAAGTATGAAGCTCAAAAGTGTAGATGTAATAATTTGATATGCACTTGCGAACCACCAAGAATAGAGTTAGTAAACAGAAAACCAATCGTGGCGTCTGTTGAAGAAATTAGGGAGAATCCTCCGTCTAGGAGTGCAAAACTGAGAGTCGTTAGGTGTATAAAAAAGTAGGTTAAACTTTGGCTAGAAACTATACGAACAACAAATCAATTCAAGAGGAATACAGTATCAGTTATTCTGTTGCTTCAAATCCTATTTCGCAATCAACCAATGGAAGTATTCTATATCCTAAAGATTTAGGGTATATTAATACCAAAAGGGAAGAAGATTCTAAACAAATTATTGATGGATATTTCCCTAAGGAAAATTTAGTCAAAGCTATGGCGATAAAAAAAGTAAACAAAACATTATGTGGATTATTGTTATGTCTTATTTTTGTTTCAATAATAAGCTATTATTTTGTTGTGTCTAGTGAAATCAAACTTAATGAATATAGTCGTCAAACAATTATGCTAAACGATGAGAATGCAGATTTGCAAAACCAACTTGATAAATTAAAATCTTTTAGTAATGTTGATATGACTATGCAAAAAACAAATTTACTCCAAAAACCTGACCATGTTATAGAAGCTCCTGAAGTTGCAACAACTCAAGCAAAACCTGTTCAATTTGAAACAGAACGTCCTTTCTCTTGGTCTATTGGGTATTAGATAAAGTTATTTACTTCTTTATTTAAAACGGTATAATATTTTTATGAGAATAGCATTTATACCAATAGATAACAGACCTGTTTGTTATAATCTTGCAGTTGATATTGCGAAGATAGATTCAAATATTGAGTTTTTTATTCCACCTAGAGAATATTTAGGTTCATTAACTTGTAATGCTGATGTTGATAAAATATATGAGTGGTTTAAACAACTTCCGGATTTAGATAAAGTGATAATTTCTCTTGATACTATTGCTTATGGTGGGCTTATTCCTTCTCGCAGAAGTACTGATTCTGAACAGGTTATCAAAAATCGTGTCCTTAAATTTCGTCAAGAATGGACAAAGAAAAAAGCAAAAGTTCTAGCATTTTCCAGTATAATGAGGATTTCTAATAATAATTATAACGAGGAAGAAAAAGAATATTGGAACAAATACGGCACAAAGATTTTCGAATATTCATACAATACTCATAAATGTAATTTAGGGAATTTTGGAAGTCCTGTACAAAACCTTATCCCAACAAATATTTTGAATGATTATCTTTCAACTCGTCAGAGAAATTTTAATATTAATAAAATGTATTTAGAATGGCAAAAATTGGGATTTTTTGACGAACTTATATTTTCAAAAGATGATTGTGCTGAATATGGATTTAATGTAAAAGAGGCTAAGGAGCTTGAGAAAAATGGGGCAAAAGTTATCACAGGAGCAGACGAAATTCCGATAAGCCTTCTTTCAAGAGCTTATGATACTGATTTGAAAGTGAAAGTTGAGTTTACTGACCCCGATTCAAAGAATTTGATTTCAAACTATGAGGACGTATCAATCGAAAATTCTGTTCTTAATCAGCTTGCTCTTGCGAAGATAAAAGTTGTAGAAGAAAATCAAGATATTATTTTAATTGTAAACAATTTCAAAAATCATCAAGGCGAAATTGTTATGAAGCGTCCGACAGAACAATTCTCAGGTGATATAAAACTTCCAAATACACCATATATGATTGCAGATGTTAGAAATGCAAATGGTGCAGATAACAATTTTGTATCAAAAATTCTTCCACAAATTAATCTTGAGAATTTTTATGGGTATAGTGCTTGGAATACTTCTGCCAACACTTTAGGAACATTGATTTGTACTGCAAAAATAAAGTTTGGTTCAAAAAAATATAATGATAATGCATTCAAAAAAGTAGAAATGGTTAGATTTCTTGATGATTGGGCTTATCAGGCAAATATTAGACAACAAATAGACAAGCCTTGTGATATCAAAGTAAAAATGAAACCGTTTGAAGAACAAGTTGAAAAAGTTTTAGGTATTGATATAAAAAATAATTACACTTATCCTTGGAACAGATTATTTGAAGTAGAGGTCGTAGATGAGTTGGATTGAAGTATTACTTCTTGCGTTTGCTCTTTCAATAGATGCTTGTGTCGTATCGTTTTCATACGGCATAAAAGGAGTTCAACACCCAATAAAATCGGCACTTTCTCTAGCTGTTTTTACTGGTGGCTTTCAAGCTTTAATGCCATTTGTTGGGGGAATTTGCACAAGCTGTGTAAGATGTTATATTGAACCTTATGCTAAATGGATTGTTTTTGCGATATTTCTTTATTTGGGAATAAATTTTATAAAAGAATCGTTTGAAAATAAAAATGTTTCAAAAGATTTAAGCTTAACGGTTTTGTTTTTAATAGCAGTAGCAACAAGCATTGATGCGTTTTCTGCGGGAATTTCGCTTTGCTTGAAGCTTGATTGTATAATTCTTCCTGTACTTTTGATTGGTATAATGACTTTTATTAATTCAATAATAGGGTTTTCTATAGGTAGAATTTTTAAACATTTGAATACAAAATTCCTTGAAATTTTAGGTGGAGTAATCTTGATAGCTTTAGCTATAAAAGTGATTATTTAGCATTGTTTCATTAAACAAAAATATGGTATAATTAACTCGAAAAATAAGAAAAGAGGTTAGAATGAGAGTTTTATTAGTAATATTGAGTTTATTTGCGTTCATGAATTTGTCTTATGCTGCACCGTACAAAGGTGATGCAAGAAGTGCTAGAATTCCTGCTGGTACATCGTTTCAGCTTCAATTGATGCAAACAATTGATACAATGGCAAATCAAGAAGGTGATACTTGTAATTTTATTCTTTTAAACGATCAAAAATATCAAAACAATATAGTTCTTCCTGCAGGTTCTATTGTTAGAGGAAGTATTGCACGAATAAAAACTGCTAAAATATGTTCAAGAGGTGCAGTTTTATATATAGATTTTGACCATATTGTAACACCTACCGGTCGTCAAGTACCTTTGAGCCTTGCTTTTGTTGGTTTAAACAAAGTTACTTATGATGGTGGTATATATAATTCACAAGGTTATGGCGAAGCAATACAAGAAAATTGGGAAAAATGCGTTGATATAACAAAAGTTTCTACAAATTACGGTTTAAAAGCCGGTGAATCTGCTCCCGGTATACAGTTTGTAACTTGTCCTGTATGTGCATTAGGTGGTGGAATCGGTGGTGCAGGCTATTTAATTGGAGATAGTGTGATAGATTTGTTTAGAAAAGGACAAGAGGTAACTTTTGTTAAGGGTACAAAGTTCCAAACAAAACTTACACAACCAATTGATATTCCTGTAAACTAGTAATAATAGAGAATTGTTTAATATAAATCATTCTGCTAATAATAATTTTGTTAGTTGTATAATGTTGATATGAAAAACACACGTAGAACACAAGTAAATATACATAGAGATGCCTGGGTAGAAGTCAATTTAGATTCTTTAGCACACAATGTGCAAGAATTCAAAAAAAATATTGATAAAGATACAAAGCTATTAGGCATAGTCAAAGCTGATGCTTACGGGCATGGTTGTGTAATGGTAGCTCCAACTATGTTGGCTTCAGGTGTTGATATGTTGGGAGTTGCGTCAATAGATGAGGGACTTGATTTAAGGGCAGAAAATATTGACTGTGAAGTTCTTGTCGTAGGTGCTGTCCCTGTATGGTCTTTTGATGTTGCGGCAAAAAACAATATTTCGATTTCTATTTTTGAAGAAGAACATATCAGTGCTTGTTATAAGGTTTATGAAAGATTTGGTTTAAAACCAAAAGTTCATATAAAACTTGATACAGGCATGAATCGTATAGGACTTCAACCTAAAAAAGCGATAGAATTTATCAAAAAAGTTCAACAATGTGAGTTTATAGATTTGAAGGGTATCTTTACTCATCTTGCGAATGCTGAAATTTCTGAAAAAACAAAAATCCAATTTGAAAGATGGAATGAAGTTATATCAAATGTTGATACAGAAGGACTTTTGATACATATTTTGAATACAGCAGGTACAATGATTTATGACCCAAAAGATTTACATTCTAACATGGTACGTGTGGGGATTTCTTTGTATGGCTTGTATCCTGATTTACCTGAAAAATTGAGATTTTATCCTGAATTAAGACCTATTATGGAATTGAAGGGAAGAATAACAAATATTCATACCATGCCGGCACATGATGGTGTTAGTTATGGACATACATTTGTCGCAGAACAAGATACGCAAGTTGCAACTGTACCTATTGGTTATGCAGACGGAGTTCCAAGAGCTTTGTCTAATAAAATTTATGCAAAATTAAACGGCAAGAAAATCAAACAAATTGGGAATATTACAATGGATCAAATGATGTTTGATATTTCAGGAGTTGATGCAAAATTAGGAGATATAATTACTCTTTTAGATGATAAAGATAATGATTTATCGTTAGATAATTGGGCAAAAATAGTTGGTACAATTAATTACGAACTCCCTTGTAGATTAAAAGTTAGATTACCTAGAGTTTATACAAGATAAAAATTAATAAATAAAAAATTGTTATATAAAGTTATAAACCTTATTAGCAATTTTTTGTCGTTTGGTTTAGAATTACAGTATAGGAATTTTTATAGGAACACTAGGAAAATGAAATATTCAAAATATTCAGCAGTAGTTGTAGGAAGTGGTATTTCTGGTTTGTTTTGTGCGTTAAAGATTGCACAAAATATTAATCTTCCTGACGGGCTACTTGTTATTACAAAATCAAACTTCGGAGAAAGTAATTCTCGCTATGCACAAGGTGGTATTGTTGCGGTAATGAAATCTAATAAAGAGGATTCAGTTGAGCTTCATACAAAAGATACATTGAGAGCTGGTGCAGGGTTGAGTGATATTGAAACAGTAAAATTTATTTCACAAAATTCTGATGAAGTTATTAATAACCTTATTAGTATGGGTGTAGAATTTGATAGAGATGAAAACGGTGAATTAACCTATACTTTAGAGGCTGCTCATAGTGTTCGTAGGATATTACATGCCGGTGGAGATGCTACAGGTAGTGTAATTGAAAAAACTCTTTGCAAACGAACTAAAGAAAATCCAAATATTGATATAATCGAAGATTCAATCATAACTGAGTTATTGATAAATACAGATAGTGAATGTAAGGGTATTATTACATATAACTCTTTGACTAATGAGTATCAAACTATATATTCATCAGCAATTATTCTTGCAACAGGTGGTGTAGGACAGTTGTATAAATACACAACAAATCCGACAGTTGCTACAGGTGATGGTTTGGCACTTGCTTATAATGCCGGTGCAATATTACAGGATATGGAATTTGTACAATTCCACCCGACTGCTCTTTGTATTCCAAATTCTAAAAAGAGATTTTTGATATCAGAATCAGTAAGGGGCGAAGGTGCAAAACTTGTTGATAAAAACGGTGTTCAGTTTATGAGTGAGTATCACGAGCTAAAAGAACTTGCTCCTCGTGATGTTGTTACTCGTGCTATTTTTGATAGAATGATGAAAACTGATTCAGATTGTGTTTATCTTGATGCAACACATATTCCGGCAGAAAAACTTGCGAAAAGATTTCCTACAATATCTAAAATTTGTAAGAAATATGATATTGATATTGCGACAAAACCTATTCCTGTTGCTCCGGCAGCACATTATATGATGGGTGGTATCAAAACGAATCTTGAAGGTCGAACTTCTATTAGGGGACTTTATGCGATTGGTGAATGTGCATCTACAGGGTTGCATGGTGCAAACAGATTGGCAAGCAATTCGTTGTTAGAGTGTGTGGTGTCAGCACATGAACTTGCTAATTATTTATCGTTTATGAACCTTGTTCCACCAAGAAAGATAGATGAGAATATAAAAGGTGTAATAGATAGTTATTCACTACCTATTAGTGAAGAAGATTATGATATAGACTCAATGAAACAAGAACTTGAGGATATAATGTGGGAAAACGCAGGTATTTTAAGAACAGAAGAATCTTTGCTTAAGGGTCTTGATTTGATATTTAGTTTAAAAAACAGATTTGGAAGAAAGACAAGATGCTTGAATAAAGCAGAGTACGAGTTTAGAAATATGTTGACAGTTTCGCAGTTGATTATAAAATCAGCATTAAAACGACAAGAGTCACGTGGTGCACATTGTCGTTTGGATTGCCCGATAACATTTGAAGAAGGAATCCACAACTGTATGATAAAAGGACAAGGAGAACCTAGTTTTGTTAAATAGATTTTTGATTGAAGAATATGTAAAACAAGCACTTATTGAAGATATCGGTTTTGGAGATATTACAACAGACAATTTAGTATCAGAAGATGACACAATGAAATGTACATTAAATTCACGTACAGATGGTGTTTTCTGTGGTCGTAATGTGTTTAAGACAGTTTTTGAAATATTAGACAAAGATATCGAAATCAAATTTTATGTTAAAGATGGTGACGAAATAAAAAAAGGTGATAAACTTGCAGAAGTAAAAGGTTCAGCAAGAGCAGTTTTGACAGGTGAAAGAACAGCTTTGAACTATATTCAAAGAATGTCAGGTATCGCAACTGAAACAAGAAAATACCAAAAAGCAATCGAAGGATATAAAGCAAGAATTGTTGATACAAGAAAAACAACACCTTGTTTTAGAGTATTTGAAAAATATTCAGTAAAAGTTGGTTG
>CAKUVB010000019.1 GCA_934693215.1 uncultured Candidatus Melainabacteria bacterium | reverse complement strand
AACATTTACAAGTTGATAAAGACCTGATTTCAAACCTGCTTGCAAATTTTCTGAATTTGAAGCTGTTGTAAATGTATTGTTATCTATTATTTCAAATGATCTCTTACTTTTTTTATTAGCATCTTGAGTAGTTGTTTGTTTAACATTTGCGGCTACGTTGAAATTGTATATAGTTTCGTCCTTTCCATTTGATTTGAAACCATTAAATGCAGCTGCAAATATTGCACCATAATACTTAAACATACTTACCATTTGACTTGCATAAGTTTTATTCAATTTTGGAACAAATTCTTTACCACCAGTGTTCCAATACATAGCACCTTGTCCATCATTATCTCCTGAAACAAAAGTATGATCTTTGACATTTCTTGCAATATAAAAAGTACCTTTTTCAGGAGTTATTTTATCTGCATCAGCACATTTATAATTTGAATAATAAACACCATCTTTTTTCCAAATTGAACCGCCATCTTTAATACCGTTTTCATAAAGGAATTTCAAAACGTCTTCACCTTGTTTGTATGCAGAAGGTGACGGAGCTTCGTGTACATCGTCTGGATCAGTTTTAAAAGCTTTTCCTTCATATAAAGAATTAAATACTTCTCCAATAGCTGCGGCATTCTTAGAACCCTTTGATAACATACCTGATAACAAATGCTTCATAGCATCAATAGTCAATGTTTCAACTGTTCTAGCGTTCTGAGTAGAATTTTGTCCTTCATCTTTCAATGTATCAAGAACAATTTCCAACATAGGTCTACTTAGGATTACTCGACCATAATTATCTGTTAAAATCATATTTGAAGATGTCTTTACATCTACACCGGAATTTGATGTTGGTGATACAACTTGATCAAAGAAAGTACCTGAATCTTGAGCCATCAAATAGTCATAAGTAACATCTTTATTACCGTTAGTAGTAGCATATTGTATTTTACTGTTTTGGAGTTTTGCATAATAAAGCTTAGCCAACTCTGTAGACTCTCTCGTAAGCATTGTCTTACGTTTAGAGTTAAGCTGTATTTGCATTTCAACATCAGCTTTACGTGATGTTAATGCCAATAATCTAACTTGTGATGTAGCTAAACCCATTTTTACCCCTTTTTCGGTTTCCTAATATTCTATTTATCGGCTTTTTTTTATAAATCTTTAGAAAATTAGGAGATTTCTTTACAATTCTTTACGTAAATTTTATTTTTGTTCTATTAGTACGTTTATCTAAATTATTTATGCAACATAAAGCCAAATTAACATTGCGTAATAATCTAAGCAATTTTTTAATACAAAATTACTTATTAATAATAAGGATTGCAAAAAGGGAATTATTATGGTTGAAAAAATACCTGTACGAAGTTATTCGGTCAGTACAGATACGACTCCGTATACTCGTACGGTACACAAAAATAATAATGATGAAATTAATGTTTTTGAGTCAAATTCAAAAACACAAAAAACTGATACGTATAAATCAACTACAACCCCAAAACCCCCGACTTCTAATGATAAAAAGATTTCAACAGGAGGATTTTTCTCCGAATATTTTAGCGGAATGTGGGATAATATAAAACGACAGGGCAACAATTTACTTTCTATGTTTAAAAAACACCCTATAGGAGCAACAGTTGCAATTGCCGGCACAATAGGAGCAGCTGCATATTTTCCTTTAGTCGCAGGTGTTCTTGGTGGCATATCACTAATAACTGGCGGAATTGAACTCTTTAAAGATGTCAAAAACGGAATAAAAGCATATAATAATTATCAAAATGCAACAAGTGTTGAAGATGCAAAAAAACAAGCTAGAGAAATGGGAGCATCTACAATTAATGTTGGTGAAGATATTTTAATGACAATACTTGGAGCAAAAGCTCTGATGAAACCCGCCAATGATTGGTATATATTTAAGCTAGAAAGATTATTCTCAAAGAAAAGATTTGTTAGAGCAGATTTTATAAAAGAGACACCTAATCTTTATATGAATGAAAGTTTAACTCTGCAACAAATAAAAAATGCCCTGATACAACATAGCGATGATGGAATTCAAGCTACGGTTATTGGTAGTAAAATAATTAATGGTGTTCAAAATTCCAAAGATAAGACGGATAAAAAAGATAAAGTTGCTTAAAATTTTATATCTTTATCCACAACTACTTAAACTTAACTTTTTGTCCTTCTTTCAAGCTATCGTTTAAGTTAGTGATTAATCTTTCGTCACCTTTTAAGCCTTCAAGAATTTCAATAATTAAATTTAAAAATATCTGCTATCTCTATATTAAAAGCATTACAAAGTCTTGCAACAGTATCAATAGTTGGAATCATTTTCCTGCGTTCAATAGCACTAATTGTTGTACGATGTAATTCAGAATATTCTGCAAGTTCTTCTTGCGACCAATTTCTTTTTATTCGTTCAATTTTTACTTTCATTGCAAAATTTGGAACTAAACTTTCAATATCAATTACCATATTTCTATTCTAATACAGAATCAAATTTATTAAAATGGCGGAACAATTATCTTATTACAATAGTCAATTAAATTAAAACTTTAACAATTTAATAACTTGATACAACTACTTAAACTTAACTTTTTGTCCTTCTTTCAAGCTATCGTTTAGATTAGTGATTAATCTTTCGTCACCTTTTAAGCCTTCAAGAATTTCAATCTTATCGCCCAAATCTCGTCCTTGTTTTACACGTATAAAATGAATTGTTGAATCAGGTTTAACCTCTGCGACATAACTATCAGGTGAGGCTAATGTTGTTATACAAGCTGGGTTTACTGTCATAAATTTTTGCATACCTTTTAAATCAATTTTAGTTTTTACATATTGACCGCTATACAAACCCATATTTTTATCATTATTTATAACAACTACAACTTCCATAATTCTTGCAACATTATCTAACTTAGCAGAGATTTGAGAAATATATCCTCTAACCTTATTCTTAGGGTCTTCCGGTATATATACATCTACGGCTTGTCCGTTATGGATATATCTAACAAAATTTTGCGGAACAAAAATAGAAGTTCTTAACTTGCTTATTTGTTGGACTTCAAACATACTCGTACTTGTTGTACTTCCGCCAGCAACTACGTTTGCACCGGCATCTATATTGTACTTACTAATAACACCATCAAAAGGTGCTACAACTCTTTTATATCCTTGCAAAGCTGTTAATCGTTGCAAATCTGATTTTGCTTTTTCTACATCTGCTTTTGCACCCAAAAAATTCATTTCAGAAGTTTTGAAATCGTTATACTTTGTATCTAGTTCTTGTTTTGATATTGCACCATTTACTGATGATTTTTTGTATCTGTCATAAGTTTGACTTGCATAATTATACTGATACTTTGTTTCCATAAGATGCTTTTCTGCTGAAATAAGTGCAGACCTAGCACTTTGTGCCTCTGCATCTAAATCAGGGGTATCAATCGTTGCTAACACCTGTCCCTTTTTTACATGGTCACCTAACTGAACATATCTTTGGTTTACAAAACCAGTTATTCTTGAAAATATTTCTGTACGATAATAAGGCTTCAATTCACCTGACAACTCTATAGATGGAGCTCCGTCTTGAATTTGAGGAGTTTCTGTTATCGCAACATACTCAACCTCTCTTGAATCTATTGAAGTTATTATATATCTTGCAATCTTCGGCACAATACCTATAATAAAAAATATTAGAAAAACAACGACTGCCATTCTTTTAGGCTCATTTTTGGTTAGTTTAATCCACAAATTTTTTATAAAAGTTTTTATCTTATTCATCTTCTGCCTCTATAAGTTTTTTATTATTTTTATTCATAACTGCAAATAGCATTGGTACAACAATCAAAGTTGCAAAAGTTGCAAACAACAAACCACCAATAACCGTTCTACCAATAGGTGCGTTTTGTTCTCCACCTTCACCTATACCTAATGCCATAGGTAACATACCCAAAATCATTGCTGAAGCCGTCATTATAACAGGACGGATTCTTGTATAACCAGCCTCAATTGCTGCATCTATTGAAGATAATCCTTCCTTCATTTTTTCTGTTGCAAACGATATAACAAGAATTGAGTTTGCACAAGATACACCAACTGCCATAATAGAACCCATCAATGCTTGAACACTAAATGTCGTATCAGATACAAACAGAATCCATATAATACCTGATAATGCAAGAGGTACAGGTGTAATTATAATAAACGGATTTCTCCAAGATTGGAAGTTTACAACAATCAACAAATATACAAGAACCAATGCTAGCATCAAACCTGAAAGTAATGATGTAAATACATAATCCATTGATTTTGCTTGTCCAAATATATTGATAAATGTTCCTCTAGGTGCAATTTTTTGATATTTCTTAACTATTTTATTTATATCTCTTGTAACTCCGGCTAAATCTCTATCTTGAACATTTAACAAGATGTCATATATCGGTTGAATATCGTAGTGGTTAACAACGCTAGCCGTTGTTCCTGAGCTTACTTCTGCGATATTAGAAAGCCTTACTGGTTTATTATTGTTGTAAGAAACAGGAACATCAGTTACATTTTTCACTGTATCAACATTATAAGTAGGTACTTGAACTACCAAATTGTAATTAACACCATTTTGAGGGTCTACCCAATAATTTGGGGCAACCATAGCACTAGAAGTCAATGCTGTTAACAGATTTTCTGATACAGTTTCTTGAGAGAGTTTCATAATAGATGCACGTCTTTTATCAACTTCTACCCTAACCTCCGGAGTATCTGTTATTTGGTGAATATGTGCATCAGCAACTCCTCTAACTCGTTTTACATCTTCAAGCATTTTTGAGGTTAGAGCAAAATTTGCCTTCAAATCTTTACCCTGAACCTTTATATCGACAGGAGATGCCAAACCAAAGTTCAAGATTTTACCAACCATATCTGCGTTTTGGAAGAAGAAGGTAGAATCAGGGAATTCTTTGTTCAATTCTTTTCTTAGTTTTTTTACATATTGTTTTGTAGGTTTATGATTTTCTTTCAATGCAATAAGAATTTCGCCATCTCCAACACCTATTTGCGAATTATCCATAAACGCAAGGTTAATCATACTTGCAGGAAGTCCTATATTATCAAGTACAGTATCAAGTTCTGCTGGTGGAATAACACGTTTTATTGTTTCTTCAATAGCTGAAAACTCTCTTGCCGTTTCTTCTATTCTTGTACCATGTGGAGCATATACGTGTAATCTAATTTGACCTGCATCAACTTCTGGGAAGAAATTTTCACCAATAAACGGTAACAAAACTAATGCTGATAAAACAATAATACCGTACACTATACCAACTCGTTTTGGTTTTGGGATTACATCTTTTTGCAAGAAGGATTTATAAACTTCTCTTAATTTGCTAAAGTTTGTATTAACCCAAGTATTAACTTTATATAATATAGAATCCGGTTTCAAAACTTCTTTGTTTTTCAACAATTTATCTACAAGTACAGGGACTAGTGTATTAGATAACATATATGAGCCAATCATCGCAAAGATAACTGACATTGCAAGAGGTATAAACAAATATTTTGTAGAGCCTTCCATCAAAAATATTGGTGCAAATACTGTACAAATAGACAATGTAGAAACTAATGTAGGTGATGCAACTTCAGCTGCAGATTTATAAATAACTTCTTTAATTGATTGCCCTTGAACAGACATAGCCTCTTTGTTTCTAAGTATATTTTCGATAACAACTGTAGCATTATCAACCAACATACCGATAGCCAAGCCCAAACCACTCAAGGACATCATGTTGATTGTTTGCCCACACATTGAAAAACAAATTACTGCAAAAAGAACGGACAAAGGAATAGATATTGCAATAATAAAGGTTGAGCGAACACTACCTAAGAATATTAATATCATCAAAGCAGTTAACAATGCTGCTAAAGTACCTGAAAAAATTACATCTCGAATTGATGCTTTTACAAACACTGATTGGTCAAACAATACCTGCATCTTTACACTTTCAGGAATTGTTTTTGCAATTGTTGGTAATAAATTTTTAACCCCGTTTACAACATTTAGAGAAGAAACACCTCCAGCTTTATACACAACCATTAAAGACCCAGGTGTACCATTTTCGCGAACAATATTTGTTTGGATTGCATTACCGTCATGAATATTTGCAACATCACCTAAGTAAACAATTTCTCCAGCTTTTGAAAGCACAGGAAAATCGTTCATTTCATTAACTGTTTGTGGTGCGTTGTTTAAGGTTACAAGATAATCCTTGTTACCGATTTTTGCATTACCTGACGGAATAATTACGTTTTGTCCGGCTATCGCTTTTGTAATTTCTTCCGGTGTCATTCCTCTAGCTTCAAGTTTTTGCATATCAATATCAGCCATTATTTGACGTACTTTACCGCCCATTGGTAGTGGTACTTGAGCACCAGAAACCTTTGTTAGCTGAACCTTAATATTGTTTTGTGCAAGGTCAGTAACTTTTTGTAATGGAAGTTTTGCAGAAGATATAACAACCTGCAAAACAGGAATTGTTGTTGGTGTATATTTTAAAACCTCAGGAGGTCTTATACCAAGTGGCATATTTTTCATAGATACCTGTGAAGCGGCACTAATCTGAGTAATACCAGCATTGATATCTGTTCCCGGGTGAAGAAAAACTCTTATTACTCCAACCCCCAACAAAGATTGAGATTCAATTCTTTCGATACCGTTAACATTCGATGCGTATGCACGTTCAGCAATAGTAACAATTCTTCGCTCAATATCTTTTGCCTGCATGCCTGTATATGTCCAAACGGCAGTGACTACAGGAGTATCAATTTCAGGAAAAATATCTATAGGTGTTTTGAATATGGTTACAATCCCCATAATCAAAATAAATAACGCCATTACTATAAACGTATAATGATATTTAAGAACCATTTTTACAAAGTTTTTCATTTGATACTGCTCCCTAATGATTTATAAATATCAACTGTATCAACTAATGTACATATTTTTGCATTGTACATAGAACTTTGGTTAATCAAAAATTGACGTCTTGCATCAAGTTTATCAATTTTGTTTCCTGTACCGTTTGTATAACGTATATCAGCAACTTGATAATAATGTGCTGATTTTAATATAGTTTTGTTAAACTGTTCATAAGAATTATAATCAGCTTTTAAGCAAGATAGAGCATTTTCGATTTCACAAAACGCATTTAATAATACATTGTTATATGCGTGAAGTCGTTCTGTCGCAATAGCCTTGTTGTATTTTAGATAAGACATTTTGTATCCACCAGTGTACAAATCAAGAAGTAAACCGGCACCTAACTGATATACGGTACTATTCCAATCAAAAATTCTTCCGGCTTTAATTGTTTCAAATCCAACCATTTCATTGAGATTTACAGATGGTAGGAACATTTTTTTTGCAACTCTGATATCCATTGCAGCTTTTTTGATACCAAGCTCTGCTTGAATAACATCAGGTCTGTTATATATCAAGTCTGATTTTATTTCAGAATCAATACTGAATGGAAATCCTGTATTAGCTACAGTTTTGCGTTCTATATTTGTATCTGCTTCCGGAGAAAGCCCTCTTAATACTGCGAATTGATGTAAAAGAACTTCTCTTTGTTTAATTAAAGAATTCAATTCATTTTGTTGAACAACAAGCTCGTATTCTGTTGTATATAGGTTGTCATAAGGTATGATTCCTCCTATATATAATTGTCGTTTAAGAGCGATTGTTTCATTCAGGTTTGAAAGCATTTCTTCACAATTTTTGATAAGAGCATCTGACAAAATAATATTGAAATATGAACATACAACTTCTGAAGAAATAGCTAATCTTGCTATATTCAAATCTTCTTCGCTTATTTTTACTTGTAGTTTAGATGATTTAACTTTATCTGATAACTTGCCGAAAATATCTAATTCCCAATTAAAAAGCAAAGGTAAGTGTAAATAATTGTGGCTTGCGTATGTTCCTGTCCATTTTGAAACAGTTTTGTATGGATAAACTGACGGATTTATACTTAATTGTGGAAGTCGTTCAGATTTTATTGTTCCAAGAATAGCTTCCGATTGTTTTATTCTAGCTTTTGCAATTTTTATATCAAGGTTGTTTTCAAGAGCTTCTTCAACATATCCGTTTAAAAATTCATCATTATAAGATTCCCAATAAGGCGAAAGGGTGAAAACTTTTTGTTGTTGTTTTTTAGTTTTTGATACCTTTATTTTTACATCTTGTATTGCAAATACAGGTGTCTGGAGAAATAACCCCGTTAATATTAATAATGTAATCGCCTTTTTCAACACTTTATTCCTATAAATAATAACATAATTATAATCTGCTGATTATTAATTGTATAATATCTAATATTTATAGATATTATAACCTATAGTTATAGTATTTTTTTAAAATGATAATTTTTAGATATAATAAAAGTATGAATTTAAACCAAATGAAATACGTTATAGAAGTTGCAGAAGAAAAAAGTTTTACAACTGCAGCACACAAGTTATTTATTTCTCAACCGTCTTTGAGCAAAAGTATAAAACTTTTAGAAAAAGAATTGGGTGTAGAATTATTTGAAAGAAATCCTATTAGCTTAACTTTTGCCGGTAAGATTTTTGTTGAAAAAGCAAAGAAAATATTAGCAGAAATTGAGGACGTAAAAATTGAAATTTCTGATATATCAAACCAATCTAAAACCCAACTTGTGATTGGAGTACCTTCTCACAGGTGTTATTATTTTATCCCTAAAATTCTAGTAAAACTAAACAAAGAATTTCCAAATTGTTTTATAAAAATAGAAGAATATCCTACACATCTTTTAAAAACAATGATAGAAGAAGATAAGGTGGATTTGTATATCGGGCCAGAAAGCCCTGATAATATGAATTATGTATCAAATCATATTTGTGATGAAAACGTATTTTTAGCATATAGAAAAGATATGGGAATAAGTTGTCAGGAAGAAAAAATTGATTTAAAACAGTTTAATAACTGCCATTTTATATTTTTATCAGAAGAATTATCTCTTGGACAATTTGAAAGAAAAATTTGCGAAGAAAATAAAATCTCAATAAATTCTGTTATTGAATGTCATAATGCAGAAACTGCACATGCAATGGTTAGAGAGGGTTTGGGAGTTTCTTTCTTACCGGAATTATTTGTTAAATTTTTGCCAAAAGATAATAATATTTGTTATAAAAAAATTAAAGGATTGGAATATAAAAGAAACCTTTCGATTTTTTATAAAAAAGATAAATACCTAATCAAGCCAGCAAAAAGGTTTATTGAATTGTTTAAGGAAATTGTTTAGATAGTTGTTGACATAGCAACAGCATTCGCATAATCAATCATATAGCGATTTTCAGATATAGATGCTATTATAGGTAGAAGGTTTTTATCTCCTGAATTCATTTCACCAGACAATTCACCTTCTTTAAAATCACCCCAAAAACCTCCTAATTTTGGTTTCATTGCAAGTTTTACATCATTATTTCCTATTTGCCCTGAAATTTTTACTTTGTCAGAAGAAACAAGACCAAAGTCAGTTTTTAATTTTAAATTAACATCTTTACCATCAACTGTACCTTTTACTGTTCTGCCACCCAAAAAACCGTCTTTTATTGTTAAATCTACTCCTTTACCTGTCATCTTGTATGTTGAAGATAAGAATTTTTTCTTAAAATTGTATTTCTTTTCAGTTGCTTGTATATCATCAAGTGTAAAATTATATTGAATTTGCTCTTGTTGATTTGATACACCTTTCAAAGTTACAGAATCATTTTGAGGAGTTCTTTCTAGTGAAACATTATTTTGATTTTTGACAAAATCTTGCATATCTGGTGAAGTCATTTGAACGCCATTATTACCACCATTAACCATACCATCTTGCTTAGTTGCAACAAATTTATCACTAGCATTTGTTTGATATTGAATTGCTGAAATTGACATTCTGACCTTCCTTTACTTCCAATGACCTACATATATCTAAAAACAAAACATTATTAAAATTTGCCTTGTCGTTTATGTGATATTTTGTTATATTACTCATCTTTACTTAATTTCAACCCAATAAAATTGGTTTTAACATTAAGTTACAATAAAAAAATACTATTTTCTACTCACGAACTAAAAAAAGCGGGAATAAATCCCGCTTTTTAGACTATTTGATGACAATTCACTATTCAAATTTTATGTCATCTGTGGCTTGAAGCTGTTTTTTCTTGATGTTATGAACAACAGCATCAACAAGAAGTTCATAACTTGCAGAATTTTCTATATTAGGAAATTCTGACTTTAATTGTTCTCTGACCATTGCTTCCAACCTTCTCTCGTCAGAAAGAGTTTGAATTTCTTTGTTATCGGTTAACATCTCAACATATTCTTTGCGGTGACTTTTTTGCGAATTCGCAAAACTTAACCACATAGCTTTGGGGTCTATCTTTTTAAGTTTTTGAATTAACTTTAAATTTTCGAACATTGATGTAACCTCTACACACTATTATACTATGATAAAGTTTTATGGGCAGAAATAATTGCCTAACTTTAATCATCTTTTTTACATATTGTAACATACACATTAATATATGTGTAGACCGATACGGCATATACCGTATCGGTCTACTATTGAAAGGAACATTAGTTATATATTAATTGCTATGATTAGATTAAGTTCAAAGCAATACTTGGTACTTGGTTAGCAGTTGTTAACATTGTCGCACCTGCTTGTTGAAGAATTTGTTGTGAAATATATTCAGATGAAACTTCTGCAATATCAGCATCTTTAATTAATGATTTTGCTTCTGTTAAATTATCTGCTTGTACTGCTAAACTTTCAACTGCAGAATCAACTCTGTTCATATAAGACCCGATTTCAGTTGCTCTTTGAGTAACATCATCTACTGCAATATCTACTGTATCTAAGAATGCACGAGCTGAATTGTCATTTTTAAATACTGAGTTACAAAGAGCTGTAATTGTAAGCTTATTCACATCAATTTTACCATTTGTTGCAAGACCATCATCTGCTAATTGAGCAATCATTGCACTTTCGTAGAATTTACCATCTTTTCCTTCATATTTATTGGTAGCTGATTTTGCACCATTTGCAGCTGACTGACCTGCATTTGTTGCAAATTGCATTAATGAAGTAATTTTAGCACTTGCAAATAATGATTTATCAAGAAGAATTACGTTTTCATCACCTGAATTGATACCAACTTGAAGGTTAACACCATCTGTTTGAGAACCATCTAACAATTTCAAGCCGTTGAAATCTGTTACATCACATAAACGGTTAATTTCGCTCATTCTTTGTGCAACTTCTGATGCGATTGCTTGTCTTGAAGATGTTGCATAAGTTCCGTTTGCTGCTTGTTCTGTCAAATCTCTAATACGTTGGAAGTAACTACTAATGATTTCCAAAACACCTTCTTGAGTTTGTAATAAACTAGAACCCATTTGTCCGTTTGTTTCAGCAACATCGTATGTACTTAATACGGATTCCATTTTCTTTACAACCCCATAACCAGCTGCATCATCTGCTGCTGAATTGATTTTAAAACCTGTTGTCATTTTTTTCATCGCTTCATTCATATTCGTAGTTGTAGAGTTAAAACTTCTCTGAACCGATAATGAAATAACGTTTGTGTTAATACTTAGACTCATAACTGTCTCCTTTCAATATTCGTTATTCGTATTATGGTTCTGATAACGGCAAAATTTTTTTTAGCTTTAATTTGTTGTTCAATATATCAACCATACGTATGAGAAGAAAAATTAAAAGTATTGATTTTAGTGAGTTTTAGCCTCGTTATATTTTTACTGTTTTCTATAATAAAATCCATAATATATAATATACACCCTCATATATTAGTCATTTTCGCATTACTTAATATGTATGTTATAATATATATAAATATAGAGGTAAGATTATGCTTAAAAGAAAATGTAAAATAACATACGTGGCACATGGTGCAACAATTTATTCTGATGATTATAGATTATGTAGTCAAGAGAACTACCCTCCACTAGAAGAAAAAGGACAAGAAGAAATTAGAAATATTTGCGAATATATAAGAAAACGTGGTGTTCGTAGTGATAAGATTTATTCAAGCCCGGCAACACGTTGTATCCAATCTGCTCAAATGATTGCAAAGGTATTCAAACAAGAGTTTGAAGTTATAGAAGAATTAAACTCTCGTAATTGGGGTGATTGGAATGGTTTAACTTTTGACAGTATTGTAGAAAAATATAATCTTCATTACGAAGACGGTATTCCTAGCATAATTGCTACAACTCCAGAAAATGGTGAATCTATTGTTGATTTTAACAAAAGAGTGGATAAAACTGTTCATAATATTATTGAACAAAATCTTGGCAACAGAGTTATTGTTGTAACGGGTGCTAATGTTATTCAATCAGTAGTTGCAACAACTCTTGGTATTCCGCCAGAAAAACAATCTAGAATACTTATCAAAACCGGTAGTGCAACCCAAATCAGTTATTTTGATGGTTGGTCAAGTTTAATTTATTCAGGCTATGTACCGTTATAATATATTATAGGAATTTATTTATGGATAAACTACTTAATTCAGAAAATGTAAAAACTGTTGCGTATTTAGGAACGAGTGGCTCTTTTACCGAAATGGCTAAAGATTTCTTTTGTGCCAAATATGATTTAAAAGGATATCAAATGCCTTTTAGAACAATTGATGAAATTATTAAGTATGTTGATACAGATGATGAGGCTGTTGGGGTAATTCCTGTTGAAAATGCAAAAGAAGGTATTGTTAGACAAACTACAGATAATTTAATAACTTCTGGTAGTGGGTTACATATTCTTGCAGAAACTATTTTGCCATCAAATAATTGTTTATTATCAAAGAATAGTGAAATATACAATATCTCAGGCTTAATTGCACCGTCTCCAGCTATTGCAAAATGTAGTGAATATATCCAAAATGAATTACCACTACACTTAAATGTTATAAATACTACCAGCATAGAAGAATCTGCACGATTATTAAACTCGTATAATCTTACTTATGCGATTATTGGTACAGAAAAAACTGCTGAAATTTATAATCTCAATATTTTAAATCCTAATATTAATAATGATAAAAATAACCAAACAAAATTCATTATGATAGGTAAACTAAAAACTAAGCCTTCTGAACATAGTACATCTTCAATCGCAATAAGAGTTGAAGATAAACCTGGAGCATTATTCGGAATTGTTCAAGAATTAGCAAGTCGTAATATAAATATTTCTTATATTCATGCTACTCCTAATAAAATGGATATTAATGAATACATTTTATTTATGGATATACAAGGACATATTGATGATGAGAAAGTTCAAGAAGCTCTAAAAGCTTTGCAATCTCACACAACATATTATAAATTCATGGGTTCATACGAACGAATATAAGAATACCTTTGTAGGAGAAAGTGTTTTATGAAAACTGTACAAAAAATAGCCTTAGGACTGTTTCTATTACTGTGTGTATATGGTTCACAAACTGTATTTTCTGAACCTGTTAGTGTAGACAAATGGCAAAAACAAATAGAAAAATGTACTTCTGTTATTGAAAAAAATCCAAACAATTTTTCTTCATATCACAAACGTGCTGATGCTGAATATAATCTTGGCATGTACAAAGAAGCTATACAAGACTATTCTGTTGTCTTGAAAAAATATCCTGATGTAAGCGAAACATATTTTATGCGTGGGAATGCTAAATTTGCAATAAAAGATTACAAAGGTGCTGTTGTTGATTTTACTAAAACAATAGAACTTGAACCTGATTCTGTCACTGCGTATTGTAATCGTGGAACTGCAAAAACTTCTATTCATGATTATCGAGGTGCAATAGCTGATTTTGATAAAGCTATTTCGTTAGATGATAGTATTTATGATGCGTATTGCAACAGAGGTATTGCAAAGTTAAACCTTAAAGATTTTAAAGGTGCATTAGATGATTTTGATAAGGCAATAAAACTTGATGACAAAATAGATGATGGTTTCAGAGAAAGAGCCCATGCTAAAGCATATTTGGAAGATTATAAAGGTGCTATAGACGATTTTGACAAAGCTATTAAATTAGAACCAAAACTTGCAAGTGCTTATTATGATAGAGGGCATGTAAAAATCCAACTGAATGATTTGAATGGTGCATCGAGAGATTTTTCTAAAGCAATTGAGCTTGATAATAAATTTGCACAAGCTTATTTTAATCGTGCAATGATTGAGTATTCAAACAAAAACTACGAAAAAGCAGTTAAAGATTATTCTATTTATATTTCTTTGAACCCAAATGATGCAGAAGCTTATAATAACAGAGCTTTGTCAAGAATGCACATTGGCGGACAAACTAAAGATGCTGTGTATGATTGTTTAAAAGCATTGAAATTAAATCCGGAATATTTGCCAAAATATAAAGAATTACCATGGTTAAAATATTATTTGCCACAATAAAACCTAAAAATAAGATTCTTAACAGGCGAATAAATAGTGAGGAGTTATGAAAAATAAATTAATTGTGAGTTTATTATGTTTTGTTCTATGTTTTAGTTCTGCGTTGGGATATGAACATTCTGATTTTCAAATAATAAAACAACTTAGAAAATGCAATAAAAAACTTGAACGAAATCCGGAAAACGCAAAATTATATATTCAACGAGGGTATCTAAATTTTATGGTTGGAAATTATAATGATGCACTTTCAGATTATGAGAACGCAGAAAAATATGAACCTAACAACCATAATATTTATTATAGTATCGGAAGAATGCAATATATTCTAAAAAATTATGACAACTCTCTTGAAAACTATACAAAAGCAATACATCTAAAACCAAAAGATGCAAAATCCTATGTTGGTAGAGGGTTAGTGAAAGAAACATGCGGAAATCTACAAGGAGCTATTGAAGATTATACAAAAGGAATAAAAGTTGATAAAAAATATACAAAAGCTTATGTTAATAGAGGTGTTGCAAAAGATAAAAACAAAGATTATCAAGGTGCAATAGATGACTATAACAACGCAATAAAAGTAGATAAATATGCCGCTGATGCTTATTATAACAGAGGATTAACTTTGTGTAAGCTGGAACGATATGAAGAAGCTATAGAAGATTATTCTTATGCAATTAGCCTTGATAGGTTTTATGAACTCGCATACTTACATCGAGGACTTACTTATTTCGTTCAAAAACAATATGAAAAAGCGAGAAAAGATTTTATAAAAACATTGGATATCAATCCTGCAAATAAAGATGCAAAAAATAAACTAGACGAAATAAAGGATTATGTTGTAGAATAAAAATATTATAATGGTAAAAGATAGAAGGTGATTTTATGCGAGTTAATCCTATTGTTGCGGGAATATCTTTTCATGGTGTTTCTAATTCAAAAAGAAAACCAATAAACCGATATAGTATGATACCAATAACCGGGTATACGGCTATAGGTGGTGGTATTGTTGCTGGAGTATCAGGATTTAGACATAATCGAATTGTCCACAAAGTTGCGGCAGCAGTTGCGTTAGTTGCAGCAATTGCACATGTACTTCTTTTAAAAACAATGCATGGAATCGGACATAAGAAAAAACCAGTTTAAATTATTTAAAACAATATACAATTATTAAATAATCAATCACATGTTTGATTTTTATGTTATAAAATAATTGTAAGGTGAAAGTATGAATAATCAAAATTTATCTAATCCTGTTTACAAGAAATTATTTCCAGGAACGTATGAAAAAAATTTAAAACTTCAAGCAACATTAACTGCTTTTATGAACAAAAGTAAGTATTCTTCTAACAAATTGGAAGAAACTATTGAGCATTCAAAAATAAATAGTGAAATTTAGACATAATTTTGCTTGACCTTAGATTATGTTTAATATAATATAAAGTTACTTGATAATTTAATATAGTTTCAGAGCTTAGTTTATAGCTTATGGAATAATGTAGTTTTCGGATTGTGGCACAGATTGACTCTGCCGAAGAAAATGATTAAGTATCATTTTCTGAGAGGAAGCACCGTAGGTGCGCTACAAGACGATAATCAAAGGCCTCGGGATGTGGCGCAGCTTGGTAGCGCACCTCGCTTGGGACGAGGGGGTCGCACGTTCAAATCGTGTCATCCCGACCA
>CAKUVB010000018.1 GCA_934693215.1 uncultured Candidatus Melainabacteria bacterium | reverse complement strand
AAAGTTAGAAAAACCAAATTAGAACAATTGGCTAATGAAGGTAATTCTACTGCTAAAGTTGCTCTTGAGACTGTTGATAATATGAACGATATGCTTGCAGCTATCCAATTAGGTATTACAATTGCAAGTATTGCTTTAGGTTGGGTTGGCGAAGCGACTGTTGTAAGAATTATTGAAAAAATAATAGTTCTTTTCCCTTCAATAAATGTTTCTGTAACATCTCATGCAATTGCAGTTCCAATCTCATTTGCATTAGTAACATTTTTACATGTACTTCTTGGGGAACAGTTACCTAAATGTATGTCAATTCAATACCCTGAAAAATTTGCACTATTTTGTGCAAGACCAATAAGCTTTTTTGAAGTATTATTCAAGCCTTTTGTATGGGTTTTAGCAACTTGTAATAGCAAGTTATTAAAATTATGTTGTATTGATGCACCTCAATCTCCACTTGTTCACTCTACTGAAGAACTTGATATGATTGTAGATGCTAGTTATAACGAAGGTGTATTAAACCAAACAGAAGCAGAAATGCTACATAATATGTTTAAATTCTCTGATTTGACTGCAAAACAAATTATGATACCTCGAACAGATATGACCTGTATCGACAAAGAAGATTTAACTTATGATGAACTTAATAAAATAACTCTTGAAAATCAATATACCAGATATCCTGTATACGAAGAAAATATTGATAAAATTTTAGGATTTATCCATGTTAAAGATTTGTATGCCGCAAAATTAAAAAACGAAGAATTTAATATAGATAAACTAATAAGACCGTTGATGTTGATTCCGGAAACTATGACACTGGATAATTTGATGAAAGAATTTAAAAAACGTCATGGACAAATGGCAATTGTTGTTGATGAGTTTGGTGGTACTTCCGGATTAATCACATTAGAAGATGTTTTGGAAGAAATTATCGGAGAAGTTCAAGACGAATTTGATACAGAAGAAGAAGTAGATATCAAAGAAGTAGGCGAAAATACTTATGTTGCTAACGCAATGATGAGATTAGACGAGATTGCAGAATTCTTTGATATCAAAGAAGATGATTTTGACTACGAAGATATCGAAACTATAGGTGGTTTGGTTGTAAAAATACTTGGACGAATTGCACAAGTTGGAGATACTGTAGAAGTTCCGGAACAAGGTTTAAAAATATCTGTTCAAAAAGTTGAAGGTGCGAGAGTAACAAGAGTTGTTATTACAAAAACTCCAACTAACCAAGAAACAACTACAGAAGAAGTAAAATAACCAAATATTAATTCATAGTTGTTAAAGACTATAATTTGAGATTTATTTATTTCTCATAAAAAAGCTTGCAATTTGATTATGTGGAATAAGTTTATTTATTGGTCTACCATGCGGGCATGTATATGGGTGTTTACAACCTCTCCATCGTTTTATAATCTCTTGCATTTGAAACATATTTAATGACGTATTTGCCTTAACTGCAGCTTTGCAAGATGTCGTAATAAGGATTTTTTCTTCTAAATTATCCAAATCTCCTTCTAAATTTTCCAAAACATCTGTAATTATATCTTTTGGCGAAACTTTAGAAAGTAGTTGTGGAACTTTTTTGAACATTATATCTGTATCATTCAAAAATTCTATTCCATAACCAAACTTTGCAAACTTATCAAGATTTTCTTTTAAAAGTTCGGTTTCTACAGGAGTAAGTTCGATAATATCAGAGATAAACAACAACTGAGAGGCAGGCTCTTTTTGAGATTTTAAGGTTTCGTATATATACCTTTCATCAGCAATATGTTGGTCTACAATCTCTAAACCATCTTCCTTTTCAATCAAAATATATGTTTTTTTGTACTGTCCGATTATATTTTCTTCTGTTTTTACCTCAGAAACAATTTGTGGTTGCTGAATAAATTTGTGTTGTTCAACTTTTTCAGGCTCTTTATAAACAATTGGCTCTTTTATAAATTTCGTAAAATTGTTTTCATTTTTTGGAAGTTCTATTTTTTCTGTTTCTTCGTTTGAAGCAAACAGATTTTGAATATCAGAATTCACGACCATATTAGTTTGAAAATCTTTTGGCTCAGGTTCTCTTATTTGAGGGGTGTTTATTCTTACGATATTTGATAAAGAATTATCCAAAGATGCTCTAATAAAATTAAATATTTGATTAGGATTTCTATACTTAACTTCTTTTTTAGTTGGGTGAACATTAATATCAACTTCATCAAGTGGAAGTTCAAGATTCAAGACAACAAAAGGATATTTTCCATTCGGAATCATATTCTTATATGCCATATCAATGGCTTTCATAAACACAGGACATTTTACTGTTCTAGAATTAACAAATATATGATAATCTTTTTTGCTAGAACGTGTAAAATCAGGAGTGCTAACATATCCTGAAAGTTTTAACCCTGATAAATTATCAAAACCCTCAGCAGGACGTAAATTATCAAATAGAGTTTTTGAATAAAGGTTTTTAATAACTTCTGGTAAACTACCTAATCCATTTGTTTTTAGTACAGTTTTATCATTGTTTTTTAGCTCAAACCCTACATTTGTATTAATTAAAGCCATAGAAGTGACAAGTTCTGATATATAAGCAAACTCTGTTTTAGGATTTTTTAAAAACTTCAATCTTACAGGAAGATTATAGAACAAATCTCTGACTTCCATAATCGTACCAACGGCACAACCCGTTTCTATTTTATGAATTTCTGAATTCTCACAAGTAACTTTTGTTCCTGTTTCAAAATCCTTTGTTCTTGTTATACAAGTCAATTTAGAGATTGAAATAATACTAGCAAGTGCTTCACCTCGAAACCCCATTGTTCTGATATTATACAAATCTTCTGTTTTTTCAATTTTACTTGTTGCGTGTTTTGAAAAAGCCAAAACTATATCATCAGGGTGGATTCCTGAACCATTATCTGCAACACGAATATTACGGCATTCGTTTGAGATATCAATACTTATCCTTGTTGAACCCGCATCTATAGCATTTTCTACAAGCTCTTTCACAACAGAAAAAGGTCTTTCAATAACCTCTCCCGCAGCTATCTGATTTATAATATGTTTTGACAATTGGTGAATTCTTACCATATATAAATTTTATCCTAAAAAAAGAGATATAGCACTTTTGTTAAAAATAGTTTATAATAATAAGGAAAAGAGGTACTATTATGAGTTTTGGAATAAACGGTTCTGACCCATTCAAACCATACGCATCTAATTCTAATGCCGGTGGAGGCATGGGTGTTTTTATAAAACGAAATAAAAAGAAAAAAGATAGTAAAGAAGAAGACGAAAATTCAATAATGGACGAAGACTCTGATGATGAAGATATTGAAATAGATATTGATGACGATTTTCTGTTATAAGTAAAATTAATCTTAAAATTTATTTATAAATAGCAAATTATTTTTATTAGGTGTTTTAGAATGGATATGAAAATCCATCACAGCACGCAAACTAATTTTATACCAAAATTGCAAAGCTCTAGTACCAAAACTAACCAACCCTCAACTAAGGTTAGCTATAATTTGCAAGGTGCAGATAGTCTTGCTACATACAATATTGCGGGTCTAAATTTTAAAGGTTATTATGGCGACCAACAACCGGCAAAAAAATTATTTTGGATTTTGACAGGTAGAAACCAAATATATCGTGATAACGAAACCGATAACAATACTTATTATACAGGCACAAACAAAAAATGGGTTACAACAAACCCGGAAGATTTGCTAAAACGCACCCCAGAACAAGCTATTCAAAGTATATGCACACTTAATAATTATCTTGATATTCCAGGATATGTACTCTCTCCTGACTATGGACCAAAATGGGGTAGACGAGCAAATTATATAGAAATCAATCCAAGAACGATTGCTCAAACATATTGTGACACAAAAGAAGAAGGTCTTTTAAACACCCTAAAACTACTTCCTGCAATACCACCTTCAAGCAAAAGTATTGCTAATTGTGTTGTTCTTTCTGAATTATATCCACCTATGTATAGAGATAATGATGGTAAAACAGGATATAGTTCTTTATATACAGTAGATTTACATTCAGGCATCTCAAAAACACTATTATCTAAAAATCTTTCTCGTGGAAATCAAAGAATGGGCGAAGATGAACAAGTTAAAGCATTTAATGATTTAGCTCATATTAGAGGTTTAAAAACTGGTATTAGAATGCCTCTTTCAGAAGGACAGATGACTGTACAAGGTAGAGAATTTAACTGGGATAAAGATGAAAAAGCTTTTATAGATGCTTGTTGCTGGGCTGTTGATTTGGGATTTGATTCAATATTTTTTGATAGTGCAAAACACGTTGGCGATTATGATATGGGCAATTATTGCGGGCATGGTAGAGTTCCTAACTACGGACAAATGCAATGGATTACAAGTCAAATAAGAGAAAAAACCGGACGAAATGATATTTCTCTGGTTGGAGAAAAATGTGACAATGATACCAGATACAATTCAATGGGTTTAACGGCTGGAAACGACTGGGGCAGAGCCGATGATTTTAATAGTGTAATGCACGAATACAAAAAACAAAGATGGAATGATGAATATGCAGCAGGCCCTGTAATATCTGATGATAATGATGATGGGGCAATGTCTTTTGAACAAAGAAGAAGAAGATTAGGAAATGCACTAAATGCGTATGAAGATATCGGATATAAACTTCCTGTTTATATGCAAATGCACGATATTATGCCATTAACTCCGTATACTAATACGCATAACGAAATGATGAACAGCTATAACAGAACAACTTATGGCGACCATGAAAGTCAATACAACAACACGTTTAATACCTCTCAAGCTGCTAAAGACCATAGAATGGGAATGTATTTTGAATTTCTACACGTTATTGACCGTTAGTTAATTTGTTATAATTTTCTAAATAAATTTTTGCTAATTTGGGTTTATCTAGTTTTTTATAAACATAGGCTAAATTGTAATGAAAATCAGGCTCTGTGTTTTTAAGTTCAATAGCTTTTGCTAAATTAGATTTAGCTTTTTTTAAGTCACCGGCTTTTATATATGCACACCCCAAATTATAATAAACATACGGAAAATCAGAGGCATATTTTTTTGCTTTTTTATAATAATCTATTGCCATAAAATATTTATCATCATTCAAGCAGATATTACCGATGTTATAATATGCCTTGTAATTAAACTCATCTGTTAATATGGCTCTTTTGTACATAAAAATAGCATCTTCTCTACGTCCTAAATCTGAAAGAATATTTCCCATTAACACATAATCTTGTGCGGAACGGTATTTTTCGGGGATTTTTAAAAATGTATTCAATGCATCGTCCAAATTATTATCTGTATATAATGCCACTGCTTGTTGAGAAAGATTATGAACTCTTGTCAATTCTTCTTTTATTTGTTCTTTAGAAACTAAATCCTCACCAATTTGTTGTTTTTCTTTTTTTAAAGGATTTTTTATATTTATATTCAATTTATTTTTTTTAGAAACATTTTTTTCAGTATTAGTTTTAACTACCTGTTGCTCTGTTTTTGTATGATTAAATTTCGGTAATTTAAGCTTTGACTGGATTGATTCAGTTTTTTTTGATTTTGAAGTTTTTTCTACAGAAGAAGTTTTTTTAACAGATTCCTTAACTTGCTTTTCAACAGGTTTTTCAACAGGTTTTGTTACATTTTTTGTATGCCCAAATGTTTTTGGCATACAAAACTGAGCATAAGAAACATTTGCGAATAATAATAGACTAAAAATTGTTATAAGTGATTTTTTCATACCAAGATTATAAGCGAAATTTTATTGGAAATCCAGAAAAACGCATGAAATAATATTATAAATGTCTCTTTTACTGATTATACCCTCGTTTTATCTTCTTTAAAGCGAGGGTTGTTATTTATCTAATAATACGTCAAAACACTTGCTTTTTTAGTTGTTATTAACTAAAATAAATTTATGGGTTTATTTCAAGATAATCAAAAAGCAAAAATAATTTTTGAAGCTGATGATAAAGTTGTTGAAATGGATTGTTATATTGAAAAAATTTATTACGACAGACTTAAATTGAAATTACCCAAAGCTGCAGACCGATATATTCCATATCTAAAAACAGGAAATAAACTTACACTTAATGTTTTTTCTCATGCCGGAGTGATAACACAAGATTCAATAATATTAACATCTCCACTAGAAAAAGCTTTTACAATTGAATATGATATGGATTCGGTAAAAATTAACAACAGAAGACGCAAAAAAAGATATTTAACGAATTGTGATTTGATTATATTCAGACCATTACTCGGAAATATTGAAACTCAATTGATAGATTTAAGTACTAGTGGTTTGAGATATTATTCAGACATACCGTTAGAAGCTGGTGCAGAATATGATTGCAAATTAATATTAAAACCTACTGATGCAAAAATACTATTTAAAGGTATAGTTCATGACAACAAAGGACTTCCTGCTGGAGTCTACCGAATGTTTATAAACAAAATTGCATATCGAGATAAACAAGTTCTGTTGGATTATTGCGAAACGCATCTTACAAATTATGGAATATAACAAATGAAAGATAATATAAAAATGATTGATAACACTCCAATTGATAATGAACAACATAATAACAAAGTAAAAAAAGCAATTGAACGATGTCAATTAGACTTACAAAAAGATCCAAACAATGCTAAATTACATATCAGATTAGGTGATTTATATCTTCAATGGCACTTAGATATATTTAATTCTTGCCAATACATAGATGAAGCTATTACTGAATATCAATGTGCTTTAGAAACATACATGGATTCTGCTGAAATATTTTATAAAATAGGTAAAGCTCAGTTCTATAAAGGTGACTTAGATAAAGCTATCAATTATCTAAATATGGCAATCGAGAAAGACAATAAATTTGCAAATGCTTATCTGGTTCTAGCTGAAACATATACAAGAAAAGCCTATTTCTTTGAAGCCATAAATTCAGCTAAATCAGCTATTAAATATAAACCTTTTAGAAATTCAAGTGCACACTATTTGTTACACAAATTGTATCAAGCATCATCTTTCAAAAATTTCAAAAAGAATACCCAATCAAAATTTGAATACGTTTTGTCATTAATGACTTTTCTTTTTGACAAAAAAGCTATATCTAACGTAGGTAAAAGCCTTTCTTATTTAAGGTTTTTCCCGACATTACTAAAAGGATTTTATTATGTTCAAATAGGCAATCTGGAAGCTGCAATCAACTTATATTCTAGTGCGATTGAAAAAGCCCCTGGTTTTGTTCCTTTGTATTGCTTATTAGGAGATACTTATTTAGCAATCGGACATTTTGAAGATGCAATAACAGAGTACAAAATGGCTATATGGTTAGATAGTCTTAATATTCCGGCGTATCGTCATCTTTGTCAAGCTTACGAGGAACAAGGCGACTACGATAGAGCAATAGAAATATACTTAAAATTAATTTCTATTATGCCTACTGTACCTGATTTTCATTCAAATCTAGCAAATTTGTATTATGTAAAAGGTGATGTTCCATCAGCTATTTCTCAATACCAAACAGCAATTACACTAAACCCTAATAAACAATGGACAAGCGTTATTGCTCAGACTTTAGGATTTGTATATCAAGAAAATCAAAACAATCTTGATGCGGCAATATGCTCTTATCAAAACGCATACACAATGACTCCGGAAGATATTGATATCTATATTAATCTTGGTAGTGCATTTTATGACAAAGAAGATTACGATAATGCCGTAACAGTATATAGAAAAGCTCTTGAACTTGATCCGGAAAACTCTAAAATTCATTGTAATTTAGGTTTCTTGCATTGGGGTAAAGGTAACACAGAAGAAGCTATCAAAGAATATGAATTAGCAATTAAATATGATGAAAATTATGATATAGCATATAACAATCTTGGTGTTATATATCTTGATGATTTAGGCAGAGTACAAAAAGCAATAGAATTGTTCAAAAAATCTGCAGAAACCAACCCAAATTATGCACTTGCACATTTTAATTTGGCAAGAGCAATAACAATTGTTGGAGATAAAATTGAGGCTGCTAAACTATATCAAATTGCTCAAGATATAAATAAAGTAACAAATGAAATAGACCCTCAAGATATCGTAGATAAAATTAACGGACTATTCTCATAAAAAAGTAAAGGACAAACATAATGGCACAAAACAATAAAATAATAATTACAGTTTCCGGAACAGATAAAGTCGGTATCGTTGCAAAGGTATCAACTATATTGGCTGAATTGAATGTTAATATTGAAGATATAAAACAAACTCTTATGCAAGGACATTTTGTAATGTTCATGTTATGCGATATCACGAACTCACAAAACTCATTTAAAGAAATTAAAGATACACTTCAACAAGAAGGTGAAAATTTTGGTGTTGAAATTTGGGTTCAAAGAAAAGAAATCTTTGATACTATGCATGGTATCGGATAAATAAAATATTTAACCTTAATAAAAACCTCTCAATATGATTATATATTGAGAGGTTTTATTATAAACTATATTAGATTTATTACTTATATAATGTGAAAAATACAGAGGTAAAAATACCCGCAATAACACAATAATAAGCAAAAACTTTCAAAGAATATTTACCCAAAAATTTCAAGAAGTATTTTATACAAAGATATCCTACAACACCTGAAACAATTGTTCCTATTATAATATCTGTCCAGTTGTAAGAAACAAGTTCTTTCATGTCTATTTTTACAAAAGGATAAACCATTGATGCCCCAAGGATAATAGGAATACTCAAAAGGAATGAATACTTTGCAGCCGTTACTCTATCAATTTTGTTAAATAGTCCTGTAGCAATTGTCCAACCTGAACGTGAAAAACCAGGTAGAGCAGCTAACCCTTGAGCTATTGCCATTAATATTGAAGTTTTAAAATCCATTGAATCAGATTTCGTCGATAATTTGTTAGAATAGCTTTCACTTGCAAATAACAAAATACCAGTAAGAATAAGTAATATCCCAACAATAATCGGAGAATAAACTAATTTTTCTGCAACTTCGTTTATTGGAAAAGCTATCAAAACAGTTATAACTGTACCAAGCATAATATATAAACCAAGTTTACAGTTATGAGTTGAATAATCTTTCTTTTTGGTACCTTCAATCAAAGCTGATAATATTTCCCATACTTCTTTACGGAAATAAATCAATACTGCAATCAATGTTCCCAAATGTAGCATTATATCAACAAAAACTTCCATATTAGATTGTTGATGAATAGGCATATTATTGAAAACTTTATAAAAATTTGAAGTGAATACAAGGTGTGCTGAACTTGATATTGGTAAGAATTCACTTAATCCTTGTACAATGCCCATAAATATAATTTGAAGTAAATCCATTGTCCTTAATCCTCATAATATGTTGCACATGATGTAGATGTTTCCCAAACAGATACTTTGCTAATATTTGGGATAGTTTCTTTTAATTTATTAAAAATAAACTTAGCAAGAATTTCGCTACTTGGACTTATATCTGCAAAATCCTCTAATTCGTTAATATCTTTATGGTCTAATAAATCTAAAACTTTTTTCATTTCTTTCTTAAGAACTTTATAATCAATCAAGATATTACTTTTATCTAGATTATTTCCTTTAACATAAGCTTCTACCAACCAATTGTGTCCATGTTGATTTTCGCACTCTCCATCATAATTAAGCAAATGATGTGCTGCTGAAAATGTCATTTGTTTTTTTATTTCAAACATAAATTATCTCCTTCTTTTCGTCTATTTTATAACAAACTACTCAATTATAAAAATTTTATGTATAATAATTATATGTTTGAAGAGAATTTAGCAAAATTAAATAACACAAGATTAAGAAACGAGTTATTAAGCATTCCGATTACAGATTGTACAAATGATATTGGATACGTAACAACCGAAAATGGTCATGTGATATTTCTAAAAGGAGAGCTTCCTACCGATGATACTATTGACCCAATAGGATTTGCAAAATCTCTTATAACTCCTAAAATGAAGGAATTTACTAAAAACGATATTATAGTTTGCGTAGGTATTGGTGTCGGATATATTTTAGATGAACTATATTCTTCAACTCAAGCTAAAATAGTAATATATGAACCGGATTCTAAATTTTTAAGGTTTGTATTTGAAGCGGTTGATTTAACTCAATATATTTCAGATAAACGTGTGTTTATTTCTGACGATATGCACGAATGTATTGATTTTATTTTAAAAGATTATTTAGAGGACAAGTTTGAATTTGTATCATCACCAATTCTTGCTCTATTTTATAAAAATGAAATTGAAGATTTTTCTAATCATTTATACACAAGACTCAAGGGCAAAATTGTTGATATCAATACCGTCAAAGCTCTTTCAAAACAATGGGTAAAAAATGTTATTGATTTTGTAAATTTGGACAGAAAATATTTTTCAATTCAAGATTACAAATGGGAATTTACAGGCAAAAATGCATTAATATTAGGAGCAGGTCCTTCTCTTGCTGATAATATCGAAAAAATAAAATCAATGAGAGATAAGTTTGTTGTTTTTGCAGTAAACAAAACTCTCAAATATTTAGAAGAAAATGATATAGTACCTGATTTTGCTGTGTTTGCTGATGCTAAAAATATTGAAAGATGGTACAATTTATCTGATGAATATACTGCTAAACTTAATATTATAACCGATTGGAAATCAGAAAACTTTATTTCTAAACTAAAATCCAAAAGCTTAACGGTTTATTTTTCTGATAATGAATTATTCTTAAACAAATATGCAAAAGATTTAGATATTCAACTTTTTTCTGCAGAACCTACAACAACATTAATATCTTTAATGTGTGCTAATTATATGGATTTTGAAAAAATTTATTTCTGTGGATTTGATTTAGCTTTCAAAGACAATCAAGTTTATTCTGACGGACAGACCACACAAATAAATGAAGGACAAGCTTATATTAGTCGAGGAAGAAAACAAATTGTTGAAGTTCCTTCAATCACAGGAAATTCTGTACAAACAAGAGAAGATTATTCTGTGTTTATAAAAACAATTGAAACTATAATAAAAACTCGTGGTTTGAAAAACTTGTATAATATTACTGATTTTGGTGCTTTGATTGAAGGTATGAATTATACATCTTTTGATAATATCAATATTTATGGAGAAAAACCTGATATTGATTCTGTAATTTCACAACTACCGATTTGTGAAAAAGATTTCAAAAAATGTATGGAGCTTGAAAAAACTGCGATGATAAACATTCACCAAAACGTATTAGGACGTTCTCCAATTGGTATGGTTACAAAAAAAATAATTAATAACACTAGTCTTTTATATGAGTATCTACAACTAGAAATGATAGAACTTTCAAGAAATATAGGACAAGATAATGATGCTATTGATACTTTTTATTCAAAATGTATTCTAGCATTAGATAATCTTTTAGCAATAATAGGATAATAAAAAATGATAACAACACAAAACCTTACTGTGAGTTTTGGCTCGCAAGTATTATTCAAAAATGTAAATATAAAATTTACACCAGGAAATTGTTATGGATTGATTGGTGCAAATGGTGCAGGTAAAAGTACGTTTTTAAAAGTTCTTGCCGGAGATATTGAACCAACAGAAGGCGAAGTTCATATCCAAAAAGGTCAAAGAATTGCAGTTTTAAAACAAAACCATTTTGAATTTGATGAATACCCTGTAATAGAAACTGTTATTATGGGACATAAAGAACTTTATAAAGTTATGAAAGAAAAAGATGCTCTTTATGCAAAACCTGATTTTAATGATGAAGACGGTATGAAAGTAGCAGATTTAGAAACTCGTTTTGCAGAACTTGATGGTTGGCAAGCTGATTCTATGGCTGCTTCATTGTTATCAGAACTAGGAATTGATGACTCCTTGCATTATTCTTTGATGAGCGAATTATCAGGTAGTGAAAAAGTTAGAGTATTGTTAGCACAAGCTTTGTTTGGCAATCCTGATATTTTATTATTAGACGAACCTACAAACCATTTAAGCTTAGAAACAATTGCATGGTTAGAAGAATTTTTGATAAATTTCCAAAATACAGTTATTGTAGTATCCCACGATAGACAATTTTTAGATAACGTGTGTACACATATTGCTGATATTGATTACAAAAACATTCAACTTTATACAGGTAACTATTCTTTTTGGTCACAGGCTAATATGTTGATTCAAAAACAAAAAGAAGAACAAAATAAAAAAACAGAAGAAAAAATGGCAGAGTTAAAAGCTTTTATTGCGAGATTTAGTGCGAATGCTTCAAAAGCTAAACAAGCTACTTCTAGAAAAAATATGTTGGATAAATTATCTTTAGAAGAGATTATACCGTCATCAAGACAATATCCAAGAATTAGATTCAATTATGTAAAAATTCCGGGAAAAGATGTTGTAACAATAGATAAATTAAACAAATCAGTTGATGATAATTTGTTAATAAAGAATTTTAGCTTAGATGTTGTGCAAGGTGAAAAAATTGCATTTATCTCACCTGTACCTATGACTATTACAACCTTGTTCCAAATGTTGGCTGGAGAATTAGAGCCTGATTCAGGAAAAATTGATTGGGGTGTTACTGCAACTTGTTCATATTTTCCAAAAGATAATACTAAATACTTTGATAATGATTTGAATTTAATTCAATGGCTTGCACAGTTTTCTAAAGAACAACATATAAGCTATTTGAGAGGATATTTAGGTCGAATGTTGTTTTCCGGTGAAGATAGCGAAAAGTTATCAAAAGTTTTATCAGGTGGCGAAAAAGTAAGATGTTTATTTGCAAAAATGATGGTAGAAGAATCTAACGTACTTATTTTTGATGAACCGACAAACCACTTAGATTTGGAATCAATTACGGCATTAAACAATGCTTTGATAGATTATACAGGTACTGTTTTGTTTACATCTCAAGATTATCAATTTATTAATACCGTTGCAAACAGAATAATTGAAATCACACCAAATGGCTGGATAAACGCACAATGTAAATATGAAGAATATCTAGCAAACCCTAATTATCAAAAACGTAGAAAAGAATTATATAAAATGGGTTCGTTAGTTTAGTAAAATTAATAAGACTTTTGAGATAATTAAACTTTAATAAAAAACATTTAATGCAGAAATTGAGTCTAAGTAAACCCAAACATTATAAGCATACGTATGACTATATTCTAGATATAGTGTACTTTTTACCATATTAACTTATGTATCTTTTAAATTTTTAAGGGTTGTCAATTATTCAAAAATGGTTATAATGATAAAGGAAGTAAGTTCTGTTATCAATAACTATTTTAAACCTATGTAGCTCAAGAATAGGAGGCTTTATGCACTTTCTACGTTACATCTTTAGACGAATCTTTGCATATCTTCAAGAAGCAGGAATGCAAGCTTCAAAACATATTGCTTATTAATATTATTACGTAAGTTCCTTCCTAACACTTGATATAATAACGCAATAGGGTGAATCGTACCTTGATTCGCTCTATTGTTGTGTTATTCAACAAAAAACGCATCTTTATATAATATAAAGATGCGTTTAATAAAAATAATTATTAGTCTAATTAATATCTTGCAAGATATTTATTAATTTCCCATTGAGTAACACAAGTTCTGTAATCGTCCCATTCTTTTTCTTTCGCTAGAATAAACTCGTTCATAATATGTTGCCCCAATGCAGCATTTGCCACCAATGATTTGTTCATCAAATCAACAGCTTCAATCAACGTACCTGGCAAAGAATCAATTTTTTGTCTTTTACGTTCTTTGTTTGTCAATTTATAAATATTGCTTTCTACAGGTGCTGGCGGTTCAATTTTATTTCTTATACCGTCCAAACAAGCCTCTAAAATTGTTGCAAATGCTAAATATGGGTTACAAGCAGGGTCTGGAGAACGTAACTCAACTCTTGTTGCAACTCCACGTTTTGCAGGAACTCTTAATAACGCACTTCTGTTTGCTAGTGACCATGCTAAATATACCGGAGCTTCATACCCTGGAACAAGTCTTTTGTAACTGTTTACTGTTGGGTTTAAAATTGCAGTTATACTCTTAACGTGTTTTAACAAACCACCAATTGCATATTTTGCAGTATCTGAAAGTTGATATTCAGAATTTTCATCATAAAACGCATTTTTTCCGTCTTTAAACAATGAAATATTACAGTGCATACCTGAACCGTTGATACCATAAATTGGTTTTGGCATAAATGTAGCATGCAAATCATGTAAAGCTGCGATTGCTTTTACAACAACTTTAAATGTAGCAACATTATCAGCAGTTGTTAAAATATCAGCATATTTAAAATCTACTTCGTGTTGACCGTCAGCAACTTCGTGGTGAGAAGCCTCGATATCAAAGTTCATTTCTTGTAATGTATTAACTATATCAGAACGAACATCTTCTCCTAAATCTTCTGGCCCTACATCATAGTAACCTGCATTATCCATTGTTGATGTTGTTATATCACCATTTTCATCTTTTGAGAATAAGAAGAACTCAGCTTCCGGTCCCATGTTCATTGTGAAACCTAATTTTTTTGCTTCATTCATCAATCTTTTCAAATTACATCTTGGACAACCTTCAAATGGAGTTCCATCTGCATTATAAATATCACAAATAATTCTTGCTGATTCATAACCTTCCATATCTCTCCAAGGAAGAATTTCAAAAGTGTTTTTATCAGGATAGAAAAACATATCTGATGTTTCAATACTTCTGAACCCTTTAATTGATGAACCATCAAGCATAATTTCATTTGCTAAAATCTTATCAATATGACTAGCTGGAATTGAAATATTTTTAACTTGTCCGTTTATATCAACAAACTGAAGTTTTATGAAACGAACATTTCTCTCTTTTATAATCTGTTTTATATCATCTGCACTAAGCTCTTTTCCATCTAATCTTTTATACGTAAAATCGCTCATAAACCCTCCATTCAAAATTCTTATTTAATATATGAAACTTTTTACGTTTTTTATTAAAATACATATTTCCTTAACGGTCAATATCTTTCATATTAAGATTAAGTAAAGATAGGTTTTTATAGGATTTTTAAATCTGCAATTTTTTTCAAAAATCAGTTAAATTTTTACAATTTTGAAAGAATTTCCTCAAAAAATCAAAAAAACTATAATAAAAATTTATAAAATATAAATTTTGTTTTTCAAAAAGCTAAATTTTTAATTTTTTTTATTTTTTAAGAAATATTAATATTTATCAAATATAATTAGAGTTATGAGCGAATATTATATTAAAAAATTAAACTGCGGAAGAAATTCTCTAAGATTTATTATTAGAACATATAACATCAAAGAAATTTTTATACCATATTACACTTGTCCATCTGTTTGGCAAGCTATTAAACGAGAAAAATGTAAAATCAATTTTTATCATATTGATAAAAATTTTCTACCAACAATCGAATTTCCTAAAAACAGTTATATTTTATACACAAATTATTTTGGAATAAACGGAAGAAATATTATTACACTTGCAAACAAATATAAAAACATAATAATTGATAATGCACACGCATTTTTTATGCCACAAATTGGACTCGCTGGCTTCAATTCTATAAGAAAATTCCTTCCAACACCTGATGGAAGCATTGTTTATACAACAAAAGAAAATAAAACAATTTATTCCTCTGATGAATCATATAAAAACCTAATAAACACCGATTTTAGAAACAGAGATTTTGATATATCTGAAGATATAAAAGCCATATCAAACAAAACTGTTGAACTGCTAAACAATATTGATATTACTTTGAATAAAACCTATCGCATTGAAAAATTTTATGAACTAGATAGAAAATATCACAGTACAAATCTATTAGAACTCTCACTATGCGAATACGATATTCCTTATGTGTATCCTTATTTATCAGAAAACAATATTGATATCCCGTACGAAACATTTTGGACACCACAACCTATAACCTCGACAGAAGGCTATTTCCAGAAATATTTAAAAGGAATACTCTTATAAAATTAGCTTGTTTGACATAATATTTAATTTAAAAATATTTTAAGTTTTCGTACTACGCAATAACATCAGCCAATGCATCAACTATAATAGGGTCCCATTTAGTCCCTGCTTCTTGACGCATGATTGCTAGTGCTTCTTCTTTAGACATAGCTTTTCTATAAGCTCTATCAGATGTCATAGCACAATAAGCATCTGCAACT
>CAKUVB010000017.1 GCA_934693215.1 uncultured Candidatus Melainabacteria bacterium | reverse complement strand
TGAAACAATGAAAAAACTCGTGTTGTCTGAGCGATAGCGAGTTCACGAGTTTAGGGTTGAATTTAGTGACTGTTTTTAGTCGACGTGTTTTTCTTTCTTATCCAATGTTCTTTCTTTTTTCATCGCAATAAAAAAGAAAGAACATTTGGTGCGGGGGTTGGGGTTGCATAAACCCCAATATATATCTATTTTTCATATAAATAACAAAATAATCATAATAACTTTATAAAAAAGTTATTATCCTTTTAACCTATCTGTCCAAAATCCGGTTTTAATAGAATTTTTACCAAATTTGTTTTCAATCTTGTCTATACATTCTGCAAGTTTTTTATCTTTTTCAGACACAGAATCAAACAAAAACAACTGTTCTGAATCGCTATAAGAAAGATTATTCAACATTATACCCGTACTTCTGTACAACACATTTTGCGAATATATTTGTGGCAAGAGTTCATCAATGGCTTTTTTTACAGTCAATTCAAAATTAGTCGGCTGAATAAGTTCTTTGTACCTTGAACAAACATAAAAATCTTTTGTCCTAAGCATTACACCAACTGTCGAGCATTTTCCACCCCATCTGCGTAATTTTGCACAACCTCTATGAATATGTTTTGCTATTTCTGACTTGATTATATTTATATCAGAGGTAAACCCGCCTATTGCTGAAGTCTTTTGGATTGACTTTGGAGGTTCTTTCTTTGATTCTACAGGAGAAATACAATCTCCTAACAGCTCATATTTTAGCTCTAACCCATTTTTTCCAAGTTCATTTTTAAGCCAAGCATCAGGTCTTGAAACAAAATCCCAAGCATTTAGTATTCCCCACCTTAAACAAAATTTATTTATTTGACGTCCTACACCCCAAACTTCAGAAATATCAGTTTTCTTCAATTCGTCTTTTATTCTAAATGCACCTATCGTATAAATTCCGCCTGTATTTTTTGCCTTATCACTTGCAAGTTTAGAGAGAGTTTTGGAATGGCTTATACCGATTGAAACATCAATATCTGTTTGTTCTTTGATTGTTCTACGTATCATTTTGCATATATTTGTATAATTCATACCATAGAGTTTTCTCGTACCTGTCAAATCTATAAAGGCTTCATCTATAGAATAAATCTGTACATCAGGACTAAAATTTTTCAAACAATCCATAACACGTTTTGAAAACCAATCATATCTATCGTGTTCAGCTTTTATATAAATCGCATTAGGATAATCTTTTTTTGCCATAAAATAAGGCATTCCCATTTTTACTCCCATCTGCTTTGCTTCACGAGAACGAGAGATAACACACCCTTCATTGTTAGAAATAACACAAACAGGTTGACCTTTTAACTTAGGTTCAACGGCTTGCTCACAAGTTACAAAAAATGAATCACAATCAACTAACGCAATTATTCGTTTCATACTAATAGTTTAGCATGTATATTCAATGATAAGTATTTTTAATTAACTAATTTGAGAATGCACCATTCTAAGAGATTCAGGCATATGTTGTACAAGCGAAGTAGTTCTGAAATTTACATTTTCTATATCCATATTATTAAAGAATCCATAAGCTTCTGCAAATTCCTCATTCGCACCAACAAGTTTACATTCTTCTTGAGAAAAACCTCTTGATAACATATGTTCGCCATTCATAAACTTTTGCATATACTGTTTATAATCACTTGATTTATTTGTTTGATTAAATATTTCTATTTCTTTATCTCTTACTGAATGATATTCTCGATTAACATCAGACCAACATTTGCCTGATTTGTCATTAAACTCATTTACACCATGCCCCAATTCATGCAACTCCAACATATTATTTGCTTCTGCACAAGTTTTTAGGGTTCGTTCTGTACTATCCTGATATCCGACATACCAACCTTCATAACCTTTTTCGTCCATAAAAGTTAGTTTATCAAGTTCTTTATCAATCGTTAAAAGTATGTCACCCGAGCGATTTTTCAACCTTGAAATAAGAAAATCCTTTTGCTCGTTAGTAATTGTATTTCCTGTTTTTGATTGGTCAAGTTTTTCGGTTTCAGGATTAACCATTTTTTCAAAATCAATTACTTTCTTTTCTCCATTAGATTCTACTGTAATAACATTCCCTTTCAAACCTGAAATTTTATATTCTTGACCGTTATGAGTAGATATTGCATTATCATCATCTATTTTTTCATAAGTTCTATTTTCATTAATAAGGTCATTACCATTTTTATCTTTTACATTAATACTCATCGTTTTCTTATTGCCGTCTTGAGTAATAACTTTATTTAATTTTGAACCATCAACAGAATTTACATTGACTGTTTCAACTATCTTATTACCTTCCTTAGTATATTTAACTTCTTGAACAACTTTACCAGTTGCATCTTTTACTAACATATTCTCATAATCACCAATTCCTGTTGGTGTAAATATTGGTTTACTGTTATCACCTAAAATTTGTGGTTTATTCTGTAACGCAAGATTATCTAAATATTGCTTAATTAAATTATCTCTAGCATATTGAGATGTATCCACAGGAACATTACTTGCACTATTAGTTTTGTTTTGAGCAAGTTGTTTAAAATATATTCCAGTTACATTATTTGATATTTGAGTCATATTAAGCTTGTTTTATATAATATATAAAACAAGTTTTTTAAAAAAATTGCTAATTTGCAAATTTATTTTGCAGATAGTATCTTTTTTAAATATTGACCAGTATATGAATTTTCAACCATTGCAACCTCTTGAGGTGTTCCTTGAGCAACGATTTGTCCACCTGCATTTCCTCCATCTGGCCCTAAATCAATAATATTATCTGCAATTTTTATCAAATCCATATTATGTTCAATAACAAGAATAGTATTTCCGTTATCTGCCAACTGATGAAGAATTTTAATCAATTTATCTAAATCTGCCCAATGTAAGCCAACAGAAGGTTCATCTAACAAATATAAAGTTCTACCTGTAGCACGTTTATTAAGTTCAGAAGCGAGTTTAATTCTTTGAGCTTCACCACCAGATAAAGTTGTTGCACTTTGTCCAAGTTTAATATAATCAAGCCCAACGTCATACAATGTTTGAAGTTTGTTTTTTATCTGAGGCACACTATCAAAGAACTCTAATGCTTCTTTTACACTCATCTCTAAAACATCGTAAATTGATTTACCTTTGTACTTAACTTCTAATGTTTCTCTATTATATCGTTTACCACCACAGACATCACATTTTACATAAACATCTGATAAGAAGTTCATCTCAATTTTAAGAAGTCCATCACCTTTACAAGCCTCACATCTACCACCTTTTACATTAAAACTAAATCTTCCGGCTTTATACCCTCGCATTTTTGATTCATTAGTCTTTGCAAAAAGTTCTCTTATTGGTGTAAATACATCTGTATAAGTTGCAGGGTTAGAACGAGGAGTTCTACCTATTGGAGATTGGTCTATTTCTATAATTTTGTCAATATGTTCAAACCCAAAAATATCATCAACACCTTGAGGTTTAGGTTTATTACCTCTCAATTTATGAATAGCAAATTGACATATAATATCACTCATCAAGGTTGATTTACCTGAACCTGAAACACCTGTCAAAACATTTATTTTACCCAAAGGTATATCTACATCAATATTTTTCAAATTATTCAGATGAGCATTCTCAACTCTCAAAAACTCTCCATTTCCTTCCCTTAATTTATCAGGTATAGGAATAAATCTTTCACCTGATAAGTATTTACCAGTCAAAGAGTCTTCTACAGACATAATATCTTCCATTGAGCCTTGAGCAACAATTTTTCCACCTTTGCACCCGGCTTTTGGTCCAATATCTACGATATAATCAGCATTACGCATAGTATCCTCATCATGTTCAACCACAATAAGAGTATTGCCTAAATTACGTAATCTTATCAAAGTCTTAATCAATCTATCATTATCTTTTTGATGTAAACCAATCGAAGGCTCATCTAAAACATAAAGAACACCTGACAATCCACTACCAATTTGTGTTGCTAATCTAATTCTTTGAGCTTCACCGCCCGACAAAGTTCCTGCCGTTCTTGCCAGATTAAGATAACTCAAACCTACATCAATAAGGAATTTTAACCTTGCCCTTATCTCATCAAGAACTTGTTTTGCAATCTTCATTTGAAAATCATTCAAGGATAAATAAAGTTCAGAGATAAATTCATAAGCTTCATCTATCGGCATTGTACAAAATTCATGAATATTAACTTCTTTTGTTGTACCTTTTAGTCTTACTGCTAAAGGAAATGGTTTTAATCTAGCACCGTGACAAGCTTCGCAAGGAGTTGTAACCATATATTTTTGGATTTCTTCTCTCCAATATTCTCCACCAGCCTCGTTATATCTTTTCATCAAAAATGGTATGACACCACTAAATCTTTTATATTTTGTTTGATATCTATGAGAGCCAAATTTCTTTACAGTCAGCCTGATTATATTATCAGAACCATATAAAATAATATCTTGATGTTCTTTTGACAAATCTTGAAACGGTGTATCAAGGTTTATTCCACATTCTTCTGATACCGAAGAAAGAACATCTTTATAATAATCTGTAGTACTCTTGCTCCAAGGATAAATAGCACCTTGATTAATAGATTTTGTTTTATCAGGAACAACCAAATCTGGAGAAATTTGATAATCTACCCCAATTCCTGAACATTTTTCACAAGCACCATAAGGGTTATTAAAACTGAATATTCTAGGTGCAAGTTCTTCAAAACTAAGGTTACAATTTTCACAAGCAAGCTTTTCACTAAATAATATTTCTTCCTTGCCTACGACATCAACAACTGTAACACCTTCAGCTTTTTTAAGAGCAGTTTGCACACTATCTGCAAGTCTTGAACGTGCTGACTCTTTTACAACAACTCTATCAACTACAACATAGATATCATGTTTTTTTGTTTTAGCGAGCTTTATTTCATCTTCATCTAGGTTATAAATTTCGCCGTCAATTTTTACCCTTACAAACCCTTCTTGTCGGAGTTCTTCAAAAGTTGAAGAAAATTCACCCTTTTTGCCTCTCGCAATCGGTGCCATTATTTGAATTTTTGTACCTTCACCCAAATTGAGAATAGAAGCTACAATTTCATCTATTGTTTGTGGTTTGATTTCCGCACCACATTTTGGACAATATGGAGTTCCGACTCTTGCAAAAAGTAGTCTTAAGTAATCATATATTTCAGTAACAGTACCAACTGTAGAACGTGGATTGTTACTTGTTGATTTTTGGTCAATAGAAATTGCAGGAGTTAATCCTTCAATATTATCAACATCAGGTTTATCCATTTGACCCAAAAACTGACGTGCATAAGTTGAAAGACTCTCTACATAACGTCTTTGTCCTTCTGCAAATATCGTATCAAATGCAAGCGAACTTTTTCCCGAACCTGAAACCCCTGTAAAAACAATTAGTTCGTTTTTAGGAATTTCTAAGGAGACATTTTTTAGGTTATGCTCTCTTGCTCCCTTTATTCTGATAGTGCCATTCATAATATGATTATACTTCTTAAATTGTTTAGAGCAAATTTATGAGAGATATTAAATGAATATAACTACAAATTTCTCATCTAAACGTATGATGACAATATTGATTTTGTACAGGATAATATCTTTGGTGATAAGTATAATTAATACTTTACCAAGTTGGGAGGATTAGGGCAATGTTAAATAACATTGACAGCAATTCAAATAGTTTAGGGCTAAACTCACAGTTAGTTAAACAAGATTCTATGAGTAGAATTCTTGGTACGGCTGCTGCTACAAGAAATATGAGTAACCCAATAGACAATAGTAATTTCTTAATTGATTCTTCTGACATATCCAACAAAGCAATGAAAATGTTTGAACGTGAAGAAGATATTAAAAAATTCACTCGTCTTGCAATATCTGACCCTGAAAACACTTCTGAAAACGAAAGAATGCAAGAATTGTTCAAAAAAGGTATAGTAGACGTATTTGAAGATAGCACTATCACATCTTTATCTTCTAATAAATCTTTACTTGATGACTTAGGACTATAAATATGTTATAATGCCAACGTATGATAGATGTAGTTGGATATAGTGTAGAAGATAATTCAGATATAGAAAAATCTGTCGTTGATGCAGCTAAAAAGCATTTTAAAGACGGCAATTATGATTCTGCAATAAAATTGTATCTAGGACTTTTAAAAACAAGTGCTTCAGCAAGATTATATTTTGATGTAGGACTTTGTTATTACAAAAAATCTGATTACGATTCTGCAATAGAATATCTAACAATGGCTGCAAACCTTGATGTTAGAAATTCGTTTGCATACTCATATTTGGGGAATTGTTATTTCAAAAAACTCGATGCAAAAAATGCTATAGAGAATTGGACAATCGCAAGAAGTCTTAGCCCTAAAGATGAATTTGTATGCCTTAATCTTGCTATGGCATATTTTGTAAAAGGTATGTCTTATGAGTCTGTTTTTTATTATCAAAAATACCTTAAATACTCGACAAATAGAGATACTCAACAATATCAATCTATTCAAAAAAACATAAACGAATTGTTTGAAACTGCAAATGATTATTTTATACAAGGCGAGAGAGAACGCTCAAGAAAAGAGGGAATTCTTGCTGAAAAAAATTATCGACTTGCGATAAAAAAATACCCTGTAATAAGTCATTATTCTTATGCTTTAGCTGATTTATACTATGATATAAAAAATTATCAACAAGCATCTGTTTATTATGAAATTTCTCTAAGAGAACATAGTGCAAGAGATAAAGAAATTATTTTAAAACTTGCAAATTGTTATGAAAAGACAAACGATTATAGACTCGCATATTGCTTTTATAACAGGTATTTAAGATATTCTATATCTTCACAAAACGAATATTTAGAAATTACAAAAAAAATATCAAATCTTAAAAAAATGATTGATTCATCTGTTATTGATATAACAATAGAAATGGCAAAACAGTATTATAATAATAATGAATATTATAAATCACTTTTAGAATACGAAAATTGTGTAATACTTGATTCTGAAAACAAATCCGAATACGAACATTTCATCAAAAAACTTAATAGCTTTATAAATCCTGAATCAATTATTACTAAGAATTATATTAAGAAAGGGAAAGAACTTCTTATTCGAGGAGAAAAACAGGGTGCAAACAAGTATTTTACAGAAGTTTTGCATCTTGCAAACCCAAAATCTGATGAGTATAAATTAGCAAAGTCGAAAATAACAAATGTTAAATAAATTTCAAAAGTTTTTTTATTCAAAAATATTAAGAAGAAAGTATTACAGAACAGGTCATTGTTTAGGCTGTGGAAGATGTTGCAAAAAAATATATGTCAAACATTATAAGGGTATTATTCAAGACGAAAAAGAGTTTGAAAACCTCAAATACCAACACAGATTTTATACGTACTTAAAAGTAATTGATAAAGATGAAACAGGACTTGTTTTTGAATGTACAAATCTGGACCCCGAAACCCATAAATGCAAAATCCATAAAACCCGTCCGGGAATATGTCGTAGATACCCTCAAGAAGAACTTTTTTCAATGGGTGGAGCTTTATCAGAGGATTGTGGATACAAAATGGAGCCTGTAATTCCTTTTAGTGAAGTCTTTTTAACTATACAAGAAAAATCTTCTTGTAAGAAAAAAGAATCTAAAGGAATTTCTAAATGGATAAAAGAAAAATTTTTTAAATAAAACGTAAATTCAAAGTTTTTATTTAATATAACTTCACAAACTCTTTTTTTTAGTCAAAAAAAGTACATATTATGTTTTAGTATATATATGGAAGGTCAAGTAGGTAATATTTTTGAATCAAGATTCCCTCATGCTATAGGAAATAATTACTATGGTACATCTAAAACTGTGCAACCTTCTAACCCTACTTCAAATTCCCCAAAAACAAAAGAAAAGAGTAGCAAACACGTAAACCACGCATTAAGAAATTCTACAGTTGCTGTTGGTATTGGCGTTGTATTATTAGCACCAATCGTAATGCTTGCAACAAAAGGTAAATTACCAAAACCTGTCACTAGTTTTTTAAACAAAAAAACTGCTGAAATTACTAAAAAAATTGCTGAATTAAAAGCAAAACCTCAAATGACACAAGCTGAAATGGCATATTTAAACTCTCTGCAAAAAACTTCTCAAACACTAGATTCAGCAAGAGGTCTTATTTTTAACTTAGGTCCATTAAAAGACGTTTTGTTAGAAAAAGGTTTAAGAACGTTAAGATTAAACAAATTATGTGATGCAATAACAGGTTTCTTCGAAAAAACTGCAGTAAAAATGACTAATATTGCTTACAAAAAATCAAGTGATGCGTTCGCTCTGATGAAAGAAAGTTTTTCACAAGCAAACAAAAATATTGCTATAAACCCATCAAGAGTAATAGAAATTAATGGAGTTTCACATACTGCACAAGAATGGGCAAACATTGCAAACGGAAAATTACAAGCAATAGATAGTGCTTATGATGCTTTTAGAGCTCCTGCGGTGAATAAAAGATATAAATGGTTGGCAAAACATCTTGACGGCTTGGGAGATAAAGTTTTTGATATGACTTATGGTAATCTTAGAAACTTTGTTTCTTCACCTAAAAAATTGACAACATTTATTACAGAAGATTTAGCAGCACCTACCAAAATTAACTTCTCAAGAAATATATCAACGAGAAAGAAAATTATTACAAATACCAGAGAAGATGCAGCAAAAGAAATAGATGCTATTGTTTCTACTATTCAAAGAAGTTTGGATATGACAAATAAAGATTCAGTAGATATCATGAAACGATTGAATAAAGCCCTAAAAATTTATCGTACAAATGAATCACCAGAAGCAAAAACAGAAATGTTAAAAGAATTAACCTCAATTATTGCTGATACAAAACAAATTTTAGCAGATAACTCTACAACATATTCAGATGCATCTGCAAAAAATATAAGAAAATCTTTAGGTGCAATGAAATACTTCCTTGAATCTTCTAAAAAAGGCGAGATGGAAGAATTACTGGAAATATACTCTCATATTTTACCAAAAGAAGAATTTGAAGCTGTAAAAAAAGCGGCTAAAAAATCAAGAAATGCACTTAACGAAGCAGTTTATACGGAATCTGATAAATTTGTCGATAAAATTAGAGATTTAAAATCAGGTTCTGCCTTAACTGACGTTGGCACAGGGTTGTTAGTACCTGTGGCATCTACAGCTATTGGTATGACAATGGCTGATACAAAAGAGAAAAAACGTTCTGTAGCACTAAATTTAGGTGTTCCTCTTCTTACTGGTTTAGGGGCTAGTATGTGGGGTACGATTGCAATGTATGCAGCTGGGCCTTCTATGATATTAGGTGTAGCAACAAGTACAATCACAAACCTTGTTTGTTCGCGTATCGATAAACATCTAAAATCTAAAGATGCACAAAATCTACAAATTGCACAAAATCAAAACGCTACGGCTTCTAATTAAAAACTACAGCTTAGAAATTAATTCTGTAATATCGTTTACAGTATCTTTATTCATAATATTGTAAAAATTAGAAGCTTGATTATTCCAAAAATCTTTTACTGCATTCAATGGGTTAGAGGCATTATTTGAATCAAAATCAAATTCTGAATTTGTGATAGATTTAACTACTGGTGAAAAAGCATCAACAGCATCTTCAATAAGTGAACCAAGACTAAACTTATTGTTATCATTAATTTGATTTTCAGAATTTATACCTTCTACCGTTTCTGTTGAATTAAGGTCATTTACCATAGCATTATAATCAAAACCTTCAATATTTACCCCTGCAGGTATTCCCAATTTTTCAACAATATTCTCAACTTGAGTTTTGTCAATCTGAGTCTTATCAAGTTTTTCGTCTAATATGTTTGAAAAAGTATTATCGTTTAAATCAAACTTACCAATCCCGCTTGAACCTTGCGTTCCCTGTTCCGGTAATATCGAATTTAATCCTGATATAAAAGTTTCACTCATAATAACCTCACTCTATATTATTATGTGGGGTTTTACCTAATTTGTAATCGTGTATCAAGATGATTTTAAACTAACAATTTTTGTTCACAGATTTCAACACCTGTTGAAATTGATTTTAACCCTGTTTTAACCCAATATTTATCAGAGATAGTTGGAATATTATCAGCTATTGCAAAATATGTTGAACCTGAACCTGACATAATAGCTTGTGGAATTGCAGATTTTATTTCTTGCAATTCTTTGTAATCATCAAAAACTGCCACTTCTAAATCATTATGCAAAAATTGTCTAACATCTGTCCCGATTTTGATAGAATCTATCATTTTAAAAGTCATATCCAAATCAGGCTTTTGTTTTAGTTGAGAAAATTTTGTATAAGCTTCTTTTGCACTTATTCCAAGTTCTTTTGGTTTAATTAAACTTACTGGAAACTCTCGAGTTGGAAGCTTTTCTATTTTTTCTCCACGTCCAGTTGCTAATAAACAACCACCTTCTAGACAAACATTCAAATCAGAACCCAGTTCTGCACATAATTCGTGCATTTCAGGTTTTGATAAAATATTGTTAAATAATTTATTTAATCCATAAATTGTTCCTGCGGCATTTGTGCTACCACCAGCTAATCCTGCTGATATTGGTATATTTTTTTCTATATATATATCAATATGCTTGTTATGGATATTTGTTTTATCCAAAAATATTTTTGTAGCTTTATATACAAGATTTTTTTCATTATATGGGATTTCATCACTTGTACCTGATAAAGTTATTAATTCCTCATCAGAATCTTTTACTCTTATTGTCAAATAATCATAAAGATTAATCATTTGCATAATACTTTGTATATTATGATACCCGTCCTCACGTTTGTTTAGGACTTCAAGTGTCAGATTTATTTTGGCAGGTGTTTTAATTTTGAGTTGCATTTTTTAACTCCTCTGATATTTCACCAAATTTCGCAATAGAAATATTTTCAGCACGAGTGTTGAAATCAATACCTAATTTTTCTAATGTAGATGTAACGGCAACTTTATCAAAACCACCATTTATAAGACAATTCTTGATATTTTTTCTTCTTTGAGCAAATCCGGCCTTGATTGTTCTTCTAAAATACGAATAATCACTTAGTTCTAATTTTGGTTTTTCATTGATTTTAAACCTTACTAAAGCAGAATTAACCTTTGGTGCCGGATAGAAAGATTTTCGTCCAACAAGTCTTAGGATTTCGCAATCTGCCCAGAATTGAGAAAGGATTGTTAATAAACCATATTCTTTAGACGGACTATTTTCATCTGCAACAATTCTTCTTGCAACTTCTTCCTGTACCATTAAAATAACATCATCTATTGAGTTTCTATTTTTGTTAGTCAAATCATCAACTTCACCCAAAAGATGTGCAATAATTGGTGCTGTGATATAATACGGAATATTTGCAACTACTTTAAACTTTTCGCCTTGCGGAATTAATTCCCATAAATTCGTTTTAAGAATATCTTTGTGAATAATTTCTAAATTATCACATTCTATTTTCTTCAAAACTTCAATAGCTTCTTCATCTAATTCAATTGCAATTACTTTTTTGGCATGCTTAACTAATTGCTCTGTAACAAACCCAACACCAGGTCCAATTTCTAATACTGTATCCTCTTTGGTAATACCTGCAAAATCAAGTATATCAAAGATTACGTCAGGATTTACAAGGAAATTCTGACCTAGTCTTTTTTTAGTTCTAAAAAATTTTGCTCGTTTTATATAGTCCATCTTACTATTAATAATAATACAAACAGGTAAATGTTTTTATTTTTTAATTTGATAAGTTTATATTATGATTTAAAGGAACAGAAAATTGTGTGTATTATTTCTGAACCTTTTTTAGAATAAGGAGTTAATATGAACTATTGCAAAGAAAAACTATCGTATGATTCTATTTATGATTTGTATAAAAAAGGGTGTAAAGAAGAAAGAAACATTGGTTTAGAATACGAAAGAATTCCGGTTGATAGAAAAACTTTTGAATCAGTATCATATTATGGATTTTATGGTGTATGTGAACTCTTAAAAGAATTTGCAAGTGTTGATAATTGGGATTATATTCTTGATAATGAGGAAATAATCGGATTAAAAAAACTCCATGACACAATTACACTTGAACCGGGTTCTCAGATAGAAATGAGCATTGAACCTCAAAAAAATGTTTTGGACCTTAAACGTAAAGTTGAACAAATTGATTCTGTTTTGACTTTACTTTTGGATAAATACGGAATTAAATTATTGAATTACGGAGTTTCACCAATATCAACATACAAAAACATCTCTCTTATCCCAAAACGCAGATACAAATATATGGCTGAATATCTTTGGGGCATATTATCTGATGTAATGATGAGAGAAACTGCAGGGATTCAGGTTGGGATTGATTTTGATAGTGAAGAAGATGCTATGGCGAAACTTTTTACTGCAAACATTATGTCACCTTTTATGACCGCAATGTATGCTAATTCTTCTATTCGTGGTGGTGTAGATACCGGGTATAAGTCGTTTAGAGGTCTTGCTTGGCTCAATACTGATAATGAAAGATGTGGTTTTGCAACAGGTTTAAGACCTGACTTGTTGTTTGATAATTATATTAACTCAGTTTTGGAATCTCCTATGATTTTTATTCAAAGAGGTAAAAATTTGATATACATAAATGGTAAAATAACATTTAAACAATTTATGAAATATGGATATCAGGGCTATGAAGCAGATATTGAAGATTATAAACTACAGGCAAATTTATTTTTCCCAGATGTAAGACTCCGTCAATTTATAGAAATAAGAAACCACGACTGCGTGGGTGGGGGATTAGAATATTCTATACCTGCGATATATAAAGGTATTATGTACAATAAAGATGCGATGGTAGAAATATGTCAACTACTCAAAAATTGTACAAAAAATGATATAGAAGAATTCAGATATAATGTACCTAGAATGGCTCTTGATACAAAAATAAAAAGAATTTCAGCAAAAGATATTGCAATAGAAATCCAAAATATTGCGTACCAATCATTAGATAGCCAATCTGATAATGACTCTGAATTCATTTTACCAATAATGGAATTAACAAAACAGGGCTTGATTCCTGCAGATGTTATGAAAAATTGTTTGTAAAGAGCAATTCGTAAAACATTATTCTAAACAAAACGAATTAATCTCATACAAACCCATTCGTCATTCAGAGGGCATAGCCCGCAGAATCTCATACAAACCTTGTTAGAGATATTTCGCTTTTGCTCAATATGACGGAATGATGAAGGTTGTATTATGGATTGTTTCAAAACCAAAATTTTTCGCAATAATAAATTTAGCTTACAGATATTACAAATAGTTTACAGTCACTTAATGAAACAATGAAAAAACTCGTGTTGTTTGAGCGGTAGCGAGTTCACGAGTTTCGAGTTGAATTTAGTGACTGTTTTTAGTCGGCGTTGTTTTTCTTTCTTATCCAATGTATCATAGAATCAAAGATTTAAAACGGAGCCATCGTAGTGTTGTCCTGCTCGTCTTGCTCAACGCAAGTCGACACCGACAACACCGGCTCACGCATTTCTTCGCAATAAAAAAGAAAGAATATTTGGTGCGGGGTTTGGGGTTGCATAAACCCCAATATAAAACATCAAATTGACAGATTCCGTATCGGAGTACGGAATGACGAAAAGTGTCATCTTGAGCAAAGCGAAAGATCTCATACAAATAATTGTATATCATAACAAATGATAATATAACTTTACTTAAACGTACCCATTTTATTACCTTGAGTATCGTATTGTGTAGTCGTACCGTTATTATTTAATCTATATACACCAACTCTTTTTCCATATTTGTTATAACCATAAATATTCCCATCTGCAGAACGTTTAAATCTTACTGCATCTCCATCAAAACTTGATGAGGATTTTGAACTACCACTATACATATTTGTTGTTGGTGTAGATATGTATTTATCGTTTAAGTGATTATATGGGTTTCCAATTCTTACAGGGTTTGTGCGTCTATCTTTCGTTGCATATTCACCATAATTTTGGCTACCTTGTTTCATTAAACTTTCCGGGTTTTTAAAAACTTGATTTTGCCCTGAAAAATTTGGCATATAACTATTATTATAATATGCAGGATTAATTTGAGTATGATTTGTATTTTTTGTCGGTTTTGTTTTTGAAGTTTGTACAGGTTGTTTTATCGAATTGTCACTATATAAATCATACAAAGTGTTTGCAAAAACATTATCTGCAATACATATACCAGTTGATACCAATAATAAAAATATAACAAAATTACGCATTAATTATCTCCCAATAAAAATATACTAGCACTATATTTTTTATATGGCTAATTTGTTAATGTTTGTTATAAAAATATTATTATTCTATTTTTCTCTACTAATAAATAATTAAAATTTGATTCATAATACTTCTTAATAATAAAGAAATAGAATTCAAACCAGATTTGTTTTTTATGCTTGTAATAACGGGAAACTGCAAATAACTTATTAACTTTTATTAACAAATGAATGTAAAACTTTATTTTTTCTTTACTATTTTCCCTGTTTAAAATAGTATGATAATATGTAGTAAAGTATATAATGTATAGTTAATAAAAGAGGTTTAATCGTGGAAAATTTAGGACCAGATATTTTTGGAAGAAAAGATACAACAGAGTCACAAACAAACAATTCGACTCCATTAGCACCGGGTGTAGGCCCTGCAAAAATTAAAGTTATCGGTGTCGGTGGTGGCGGTGGAAATGCTGTTAACCGAATGATAAAATCAGGACTTTCAGGTGTTGAATTCTGGTTAATGAACACTGATTTACAAGTATTGCAATGTTCATCTTGCGATAATAAACTACAACTTGGACCAAAATTAACAAACGGTCTTGGTGCTGGTGGTGAACCTCAAATCGGTGAAAAAGCTGCTGAAGAAGCACAACAAGAAATTACACAAGCAATTGAAGGTGCTGATATGGTATTCGTTACTGCCGGAATGGGTGGTGGTACTGGTACAGGAGCAGCTCCTGTTGTTGCTAAAATCGCTAAAGATTTAGGTATATTAACAATTGGTGTTGTTACAAAACCTTTCTCTTTTGAAGGTAAACGTAGAGCAAATCAAGCTGATCAAGGTTTAGAAAAACTAAGAGAATCTGTTGATGCTCTAATTGTTATCCCTAACGACAAATTGTTAGACGTTGTTGATAGACGTGTATCACTTCAAGAATCATTCATCGTAGTTGATGAAGTTCTTCTAAGAGGTGTTCAAGGTATATCTGATATCATCACAATTCCTGGTCTAATCAACGTTGACTTTGCTGACGTTAAGAGTGTAATGCAAGCATCAGGTTCTGCGTTAATGGGTATCGGTCGTGGTACAGGTGAAGGCAGAGCTATCGAAGCTGCTAAAATTGCAGTTAACTCTCAACTTCTTGAAACTTCAATCAATGGTGCATCTGGTGTTATCGTTAACATCACAGGTGGCCCTGATATGACATTACACGAAGTTACTGATGCAACTAACATTATCAATGATGCAGTTCTTGATGATGCTAGAGTTATCATCGGTGCTGTAATTGATGACAATATTCAAGGCGAAATTCAAATTACAGTTATTGCAACAGGTTTTGAATTAAGAGCTCAAAAACCGGTATACGAAAGAGCAACAGAAGAAAAAATGCCTTCTTCTATCAACCCTGCTGATTTCTTTGCCGGATTCAATAGAGAAACTGCAGCTCCTAAGGCTACAGATACATTACCTAGTTTTACAAACATAGAAATCCCTGATTTCTTAAAAAAATAAGACAAGGTAATAATCATAATTAAAAAAACGGTTAATACATTGTATTAACCGTTTTTTAGTGTGTTCATATCCAATATCATATATTTATATGATGTGTCTACGTTGATATTAGATACAATAATAATGAAGTACTTTTGTAGGTATAGGGATGGAGCAAACTAATAATTTTAGCAGCTACAATAATATCAAAAGACTTTCAGACGAAGAACTTGTAAGCGTTTGGGAGCAATATTTTGCTGACCATTCGAACAAAAAGCTGAGAGATATTTTGATTGTTCAATACATATATCTTACACGATACGTTGTAGGTCGTGTAAAAGTTGCCCTACCTCCTACATTCTCGTTTGAAGATATTTCAAGTTATGGTGTTGAAGGTTTAATTGATGCAGTAGAAAAATATACTCCACAAAACGGTGCAAGGTTTGAAACTTATGCCCTTGTAAGAATCAGAGGCAACATCATTGACAAAATACGTTCTCAAGATTTCTTGCCAAGAACAGTAAGACGTAAAATAAAAGATGTAAAACAGGCTCAAGAACAATTAAAGAAACAGTTTGGTCGTCCTGCAACTAATAAAGAAGTTGCAGAGCTTCTTGGTTTGGAAACAGAAAAAGTTGACCAAATTTTAGCAGATGATACAACTATTACATCAATTTATGACAAAAAAGGTTCTGGAGATGATAGTATGGAAATCATTGATACTATTCAAGATTCCCATCACTTGACCCCACACGAAGCATACGAAGAAAAGAATGTTAAATCTCAACTAGAGGCAGCTTTAAAACGACTACCAGAGAGAGAACGTATGATAATGGTTCTTTACTATCATGAAAACATGACCTTCAAAGAAATTGGTGAAGCAGTTGATATCTCTGAATCAAGAGTTTGCCAAATCCACGCACAAGCTATCATGAAACTTAAAAATCTACTTAGTGAAAACCGTTCAGAAAGATTAAAGAAAAGCATTATCTAAAACAAAGATAAATATAAAGTTTTAATAAATAAATTCAAAGAGCAGAAACATTTATGTTTCTGCTCTTTGTTTTGGTATTTCTACCGGCTGTCAACCATTTTTGTTAAGGATTAAATCCTATAAGACAAAATTAGTCCTCACGTTTTAAATCTTGGCTTTCGTCAAGTAATGTTTTTAATTGTTTTCTTGCAATTCGTGGCAAGTTCAATGTAGCATTTCCGCCAACGCAACCACCTTCACAACACATTACCTCTACAAGATTACAATCCGGACATTTTTTATCTTTTACAAATTTCTTCAATTCTTTTGCAGTTTCTTTTGTCAAACCACTGATAATATATGGTTTTACTTGTTCTTTGTCTTTTAGAACTGATTTAACTGCCTCAGCAACTCCAGCCGTATTACCGAAATTACGAGCTTGTTTTGAAGATTCTGAATCTGTTCTATCCTCATCACATTCAGCTATTTCTATTTTCTTTGCAATAAATAATGCACCTAATTCTTCATAAGTCATTACATAAGAAACATTATCATTGTCCATAGCCTCTTTACGTTTTGCGACACAAGGACTAATAAATACTGTCACAGCTTCAGGATTTTCTTTTCTTACAAGTTCTGCCGTATAATACAACGGAGTTCCTGTTGTTGAACGGAATTCGTTCATATCAGAAAGATGTTTTTCTACAAAATTGTTATATCCTGCACAACAAGAAGTTGTCATAAATGGTTGTCCTTCTTCCATTCTTTCTTCAAATTCTTTAGCTTCATTAATAGTTGTGATATCAGCACCTTTTGCAACTTCTACAACCTCGTCAAATCCGGCTTTCTTTATCGCAGTTTTTAGCTGATAAATATTTCCTGGAAGTTGACCCACAAGTGATGGTGCAAACATTGCAACAACTTTTTTATCCTTGTCTTTAATGCTCTTTAAGATATCAATTATTTGGCTCTTTTCGTTTACTGCACCAAAAGGACAAGCCGCTACACATTTACCACAAGTAATACATTTATCAAAATCTATTCTTGTAATTCCTGCATCATCTTTATGAATAGCACCAACCGGACAAGCATCTTCACAAGGAACTGCAAGTTTTACAATAGCATTATAAGGACAAGCATTCATACACATTTTACAGCCCTTACACTTACTACCATCAATCTTTGAACGACCATCAAC
>CAKUVB010000016.1 GCA_934693215.1 uncultured Candidatus Melainabacteria bacterium | reverse complement strand
CCTGCCGAATATGGCGGGTCTACATAAGCTACATCATATTTTGATTGAAGTTTTGGTATCAAGTTTAAAGCATTACCCACAATTAAATCTGGTTTTAAACCTAAGTTCTCATAATTTTTTTTAAGAATAATAGCTGACTTTTTATTTAGTTCAAAACTTGTAACAGTTTTAAAGCCTCTAGATATAGCCTCTAACCCCATGATTCCAGAACCACTGTAAACATCTAAAAATGATAAATTATCAAAATCTCCTAGAATAGAGAATAACGTATTAAAAAGTCCCATTCTTACTTTTGACAACGTAGGGCGAGTTATTCTCTCGTCAGGAGCAATAACTCTCTGCCCTTTAAATTTTCCACCTGATATATTCATTCTTCTAAAATATAACAAAATATAATTATTTAAAAGTATAAATTTAGTCCTCTATAGGAACAGTAACAATATACTTATTCTTATTAACTTGTTTTTTACTCATTTTTTCAAAATTTACATCGTCATCAAGAGTATAAGATTGAGAAAAACTTGTAAAAGATTGAGAATGTTTCTTTTCTACTGTAGCCTTTCCACTAAAAGATATCGTATTTTTTTGAATTGATATATCTATATTGTTAGGATTATTGTCAAATGGTTTTAGATTAATTATAAACTTGTATTCTTCCGGACTTTTTATATAATGAACAATATTTAGATTACCTGTTTCTTGTTCAAAATAATTTCTCATATGTTGAGGAAGAATTGAATCTGCTGGAATCATTTCTTTTTCCATTTTATTCATTTCTTTGTCCAAATGATGCATTGTTACAAACGGATTGAATAAAGTATTAAAAGCCATTGTTATAGCAAAATAAACGGCAAGGAATGCACCGACCATTACTGCAAAAAACAAACCAATGTATTTATATATTTTATTTTTATCTTCATTATTATCAAGCATAACAAAATCTCCTTTCTGCAATTTGATTTTAATTCAAAATTTGCAAAAAGTACAATTACTCAGTCGAATTATTTTCCTGATGCTTGATTAAACAATGCCAATGCCATTGGGCTAAGCTCTAAAATATATGCAGGGTCACCTGTTTCTGCAACTTTTACTGCAACATCATCTATTTCTTCCATCGCAGATGAAACAACATCAAGTTGCATAAGTTGAATTTTACTTGATAATTCTGCATTTAAAACGCTTGTAATATCCATAAATAAAAATCCTTGTGGTAGCTTATATAAACATGATAGCACATGTCTATAAACTTGTTAACCCTACAAACGTAAATTTTTATTACATTAATATATAAACAATAAAATTACATCAAGACTTAGGTAAAATATATTCCAATACAACTTCCATACAACCTTCTTTGTCAACTTTTTTATCTTTGATTATATATTGAGCTCCACGAGGCATAACAACTTCGCCATCATGTTCACCGTTTCTTGAAACTTTTGCACCTTTTGGCAAATGAATTTCATACATAATATTTCTTGTTAAAGAACCATCTTCATTATAAGATCTAGCACCTTCTCCACCCCAATTTTCTGCCATTGAGCGATTAAAAGCGGTATAAGAATAACCCGTATCAGGAACTATCACATCACCAACTTTTGCTTTATCCATTATTTCGAAATCTTTATTAAAACGTTTTATTACAGGATTTTCGGTTCTTCCTCTATATACAATACAATCCTTTTCCAAAGGAGGAAGTTTTGTAAATTCCTTATCGATTTTTGCCATATATTTTTCTGCAGCTATTATATCCTCTACATCTTCTTCGCCTAACCCTTTAATGCCATTAGTTCTAGCTTCAACAGTTTCTCTAACTTTACTATTATAACCATTTATATCATGGTGCATAGGAACTTGAGTATTTTCTGCAAATGTCGGTTTAAATTTTTCTAATGATTTTTCAATCTCATTTTCTCTGCTACGAACTAATTCACGTTGTCTTTTTAGAGAATCTAATTTAACTTGTTCAAGTTTTGTTAGTCCTTCTTTTTGTGATTTTTTTTCTAATTGATATAAATCGCCACTATATATATCTAAATCATATCTAATCTTAGCAAGCTCAGAACGTGACATACTTGGAACTTGTTCAGAAAATTCTGTCTCTTTAATTTCAATATCTTTTATTGCTTCTTGTTCAGCCTTTGCCTTCGCTTCTTGTTCAGCTTTTGCCTTCGCCTCTTGTTCGGCTTTTACCTTCGCTTCTTGTTCGGTCTTTGCCTTCGCTTCTTGTTCGGCTTTTGCCTTCGCTTCTTGTTCGGCTTTTGCTTTAACTTCTTGTTTCGTTTCATTTCCAACTTTAGTTTCTTGCTTCACTTGTGTTGTTCCCGTTGAAGTATGTGTATGTTCACCCATTTCTTGAGCAGCTTTTTTAGCCTTTCCTCCCAAGAATTTTTGAACACTTTCACCTAAGTGACCATTTCTACCTAAAACTGCAAAAGTTATTAACGCTATACCTGTAGCTATTGCGGCTCCAATACCGACTTTTTCTTTTGTCGTCAAACCTAATGACAATTGAACTGTATCTTTATCTGGAGTTTTGTCAACAGCATTTGGATTAACTTGATATTTTTGAGTTTTTGTTAAAATATCATTTTTTTGATACTGATTTGCGACTTGTGATAAATTCACATTATTATTTATTGACATAATAACTCCTGTTTATTAATTCCCTTATTATTAATAAACATTTTAGTTACAAAAAATTGCCAGACGTGTCACAGATTATAATATCATATATGGCACTACAACACAATTTCAGCTATATCAAATCCAATTTAATATTTAGTTACAATTTAATATTTAGTTACAATTCACAATATTATGAATTTATAATATCTCGTATTTTCTTTAAATCTTCAAGCATCAAAGCTCTTGGCTTACCAGCTTCCATAGAATGATTTCTTAAAAGATATGAAGGGTGAAAAATTGGCATTGATTTATATTTTTGTCCATTAACATCTATATCTAACCATTCACCACGAATTTTTGAAATTGGTACTTTTTTATCATAAAAAGACTGCAAAGCTGTTGAACCACAAAATATCAAAATCTTTGGATTTACAACTCGTATTTGTTCATAAAGATATTCTACACATTTTTCTTTTTCAACATTTGTTGGGACTCTATTTTGAGGTGGACGACATTTTACAGTATTAATAATATACAAATCTTTTTCTCTATCAATCCCTACTTGAGCAAGAAAATCGTTCAACAATTTGCCAGCTCTACCAACAAAAGGTGTTCCTGACATATCTTCATTTGCTCCAGGAGCTTCACCTATAAGAATAGCTTTTGCAGTATCGGGATTTCCATCAGAAAAAACCAACTTGTTTCGAGTTTTGCCTAACTCACAAGCTAAACATTTTTCACACTTTGATTTTAATATTTCTAAAACTTCTTTTTTAGTCATTTTATGGTCTTAATACTGTAATAACTGATTTATCTGTAAAATATTTATTTGCACATTCTTTTAATTGTTCTGATGTTACTTTTTTAATTTTATCTATTATTTTTGCTTGATAGTCAAAGCCTAATCCCATAATTCCATAATAAGCAAGTGCTGTTGACTGTTGAGAATTAGTTTCAGTTATAAATTGTTGTTTGCCTATTATATTATTCTTAGCATTAGTTAATTCTTCTTCTGATACTAATTCTTCTTTTATTTTATCTATTTCTTCTTTAAAACCTGCTAAAGAAACATCTATATTTTTAGGTTCTGTTGCAATATAAATACTAAATATTGCAGATTTCAAATGAGATTCACAAGAAGTTCTAACGGTATATGCTAAACCTTTTTTATCTCTCAATTCTAAAAACAATCGAGAAGAAAGCCCACTTGCACCTAATATCGTATTTATAACAGCTAGAGTAGGATAATCTTCTGATTCAAAAATTGGAACTAACCAACCTTGATATATTTGAGCTTGGTTTGCATCTTCTTTAATCACGTCAACTCTTTTTGCTGAATCCAATTCAGGCTTCTCGATTTTACTTGATTCTACAGAACTATTCTCTAAACTACCAATAGTTTGTTCTAACAAAGGCTCTATTTCTGAGAATTCTAAACTCCCAACTATAGATAATATTTTTTGACCTAATTTTAAAATATTATGATAAGCATCTATTACATCTTGTTTGGTAATTTTATCAAGAGTTTCTAACATTTTTGTATAAGTATTTCCATAATAATGGTTTTCATAAATAGTTTTTATAAAAGCATCAGAAACTTTTGTTCTTGCTGAATCAAGTTCTGCAACAATTTCACCACGCATTTTTTCTTTTTCTTTGTCAAACTCATCAAATGTAGTGTTTTTAATGATATCGTCTAAAATTGTTATCGCTAATCCAAAATCTTCATTTAAACATACAAACCTAAAACGCAAATAATCTTGTTTCATATCTGTATATAATTCAATAGCATTTTCATCTAAAACTTTTGCTAACTCAGTATTTGAATATTTTTTAGTACCTTGCAATAACAACCTATTCATTAACGAATAAGTTCCGGCTAATTTTTCAGGTTCAGTAATTGCCACATTTAAAGTAAATGCCATTCTTGGTGTATTTTTATTCTGTTTATAAACTGATTTGATATCATTTTTTAGCGTAAATTCTTTCATAAAACCCTCATTTTTCTTTCATTTAACCACAAATTTGAGCAAACTACAAATTTTTAACAAATTAATGCTAGACAATTAATTATGTCTGTATTATTATAGACATTGTCGAAAGGATAAAACCTTTCAACATCAGTTGAAAATAGAATATTTTTCAAAACAGCATGCCCTTGTGGCACTCTGCCGAACAAACGATTAAGTATCGTTTGTGAGAGGGGAGGTAGACTTGTCTACCGATTCCGTTGGTAGAGATTGAAAATTAAATAAACTGCATGCCCTTGTGGCACTCTGCCGAACAAACGATTAAGTATCGTTTGTGAGAGGGGAGGTAGACTTGTCTACCGATTCCGTTGGTAGAGATTGAAAATTAAATAAACTGCATGCCCTTGTGGCGGAATCGGTAGACGCGTTGGACTTAAAATCCAATCGGGGTTATCCCTCGGTGCCAGTTCAAGTCTGGCCAAGGGCAGTTTTTAAAAAGAGTTTCACAAAAGTGAAACTCTTTTTGTTATATTAAAATTGTAATATTTCTAGCCTATTTTAGAATATTCTTATATATCTCTTTTTTATTTCTTCCTGAAAATAATCAGGCAATTTATCAAATTCATTAATATCAATTATAAACGGGATATTGCTGTCATTAAGTAATGATTTCAATTCATACAGATGTTTATTATTATCATTAAAACTTTTTACTATCAAATCCAAATCGCTGCCTGAATGACAATCTCCAGTTAATCTACTACCATAAGCCCAAATTTCAGCTTTTGGACAATATCTATAAAAGATATCTTTCAATTCTTGTAAATACTCATCTTTTAAACTAAGCATTATCTATAACTTTCTTTATGTATTCTAATTTGACTACTTTCTAACACAAATAACCTTTTCTTGCCTATAATACCAACAAAGTATTTGATATTATATTATCTGTCTTATAAAATTTGTGCTATAATCTCGATATGACAAAGCAAGATGATTTTATTTCAACAGTTTCACACGAGTTAAGAACTCCTTTAACAAGTATTCGGGGGTTTGCACAAACTATGTTATCATCATGGGATAAGCTTGATGAAGAAGCTAAAAAAAAGTTCATTGGAATTATTGAGGAACAGTCAAATCGTCTAATAAACCTTGTCGAAAACATTTTATCTGTTACAAAACTTCCGAATGAATCTATTATTCTAAAAAATATAAACGTAAACACATCTATATTACCAATTATTCAAATAGTTCATCAGCAATATGCTAATCACAGATTTATACCGAATTTTGACAAATCTAACCCTACAATATCTGTTGATTTAGAAAAATTTCAACAAATTATGATTAATTTAATTGAAAATGCTGCAAAATACTCTAACGAAGGTACTGATATAACCATAATTACATCTCACACCGATAAAGAAGTATCTATTAAAGTACAAGATGAAGGAATAGGTATAAAAGAAGAAGATAAAGAAAAAATATTTGAAAAATTTTCACGCATTGACAATCCACTAACACGCAAAATTCAAGGTAGTGGATTAGGATTATATATAACAAAAACACTTATTGAGAAAATGCGAGGCTCTATAGCTGTTAAAAATCTAGAAAAAGGTGTGGAATTTGAGGTTAAATTCCCGATTTATAATATTGAGGATCATGTAAAATGCTCTGTAACACAATAATTATAGATAAACGTAAAGAACTTTCTATCAAGTATAAAAAAGCTTTAGAAACTTCTAATTCATCAGTTATTATCGTCAACAACATGATGAACGCATTCAAGTTTATACAAGAAAATGAACCTGACATGATTATAATTTCTGATAGCATTTCTGAACCTCTTGAAGATTTTTGCAACAAAATTCGAGTTTTAACATACAATATGCGTCCGATTATCATAGCACTTTCAAAATCAGCTGATTTGAATGACAGAATAAAAGTGTTAGAAAGTGGTGCTGATGATTTTATTAGCGAGCCTGTTAATATTGAAGAATTTAAAACTAGAATAAAAGCTCATTTACGCAGAGAAATTGAATCTAATCTTGATAATAAGACCCTTTTACCTAACAAAAAATATTCACTAAGAGCAATAAAACGAACACTTGCAAAGAATTCTGAATGGGCAACTCTACTCATCAGTATTGATAATTTTTTGCCATACAAAGAAGTCTATACTGAACTAGCAACAGACAGAGTTGTTCAAGCTTTTATTGCTATTATGAAATCAACTCTTACAGATAATGATTTTTTAAGCCAAATCTCAGACAATGAGTTTTTAATAATCACGCACCCTGCATCAGCTGAAAAAATTGCATCTTTTTTAAGCTTTGCATTTGACACTATCGCTCCAAAGTTTTATTCCAACGAAGATTTTAAACGTGGTTATATGCTTTTACAGGGTGATGAATATGCAGGCATAAGGGTTCAATTTTTATCTATTTCTATTGGTGTTGTTTTAAGCAAGTTTGAATCTTATAATGATGCAGAAAAGCTTTTATCCAAACTGTATCAAGTTAAAGCCCTTGCAAAACTACCTTATAAATCTAATTACGTTGTAGATAGACCAAAACTTGCTGGTGAAAACTCTATCTCTAATGATAGATTTAACAACAAAATTGCTATTTTTGAAAAAGATTCAGCTCTTGAATTATTATTACGCACAACACTAGAGTTACAAGGTTATGACGTTGTCTCTACATTAGAAGAAGCTGAGCTTTGTCACCCTTCAATTATTTTATTAGATGCCGGTGATGACAAAAAAGGTTTAGAACTATGCTCTCAATTAAGAACTCATCAAGAATTTGCCAACGCAAAAATAATTGCAACATCTGTTTTTCACGACAAAACTTTAGTCCTAAATTCAGGAGCAGATTTATATATCCCAAAACCTTATGAAATTGCAACTATCATCAAGTGGGTTGAATATTTTGTTAATCAAATAAAATACTAATCTAGCAAAGAATCAAGCGTAGAGGCATTATTATCAGCTTTAGCAGTATTAATATACTTGCTTCTTCTCATATAAGTTCTAAGAGCCTCTCTAATTAATTCACTACGTGTTCTGTGTTCTTCTTCTGCTAATGTATCAATTGTATTTAAAAAATCAGGAGATAATGATACTAAAACTCTTGCCATAAAATTATCCTTAAATCTACATAAAACCACCAATACATTTTGGTGGTTTTATGTAGTATATCTATAACTAAAACTTAACTTTCAATTTGTTGAGCTAATTCAAATGTTTTGTGAGTAAGTTGCATTGTTTCATGATTCAAAATACCTCTGTTTAATTGAGTAAATGAAGCATTTTTAGAATTAAATTTTTTCTTCAAAAATTCATAAGCAACTTTTGGGTCACATTTATTACCACAAGTAAACAAATCCACTGCGGCATAGCCCAATTCTGGCCATGTGTGTACTGATAAATGACTCTCAGCAATGATAACAACTCCACTAACACCAAATGGTGAGAACATGTGGAAACATTTTTGAACAACAGTTGCTCCACATTCAATTGCCGCATCTACCATATTATTTTCAATTCTGTCTTTATTATTTAAAATATTAGGGTCACAGTCATAAAACTCTGCTAATACATGTCTTCCCAAGTGTTCATCTTTTGTATTAAAGTTATTTGCTATTTCCAATTCATTGGACTCCTTTCATAAAACTATCAACATTTATTATTGTATAATAAACATCAAAAAAAAATAAATTTGCTACCTTTTTAATTAAGATTTGTTTAACAAAAAAATTATAACTTATGATAACAACAAGCTACAAGCCTTATTTAGACTACTCTTCAATGTTTATGCGAATTTAATTCTGAATGAGCCTTTTCTACTATAGAATTTATATCAAGTTCTATTTCTTCTACATCTTTTGTCGTGAAATAAATCAAATATTCAATATTTCCGGCAGGCCCTTTTATAGAAGAATGTGTTAATCCTACAATTTTGTAATTTAGCGAATGTACACATTCAACAACTTTATTAATTACCATTATATGAGTTTGAGGGTTTCTAACCACACCACCCTTTTCAATATATTCTTTACCTGCTTCAAATTGTGGCTTTATCAAACAAATCATTTCATGGAAATTTGGATTCAAAAGTGTTTTTAAATTTGGTAGCACTCGCTCTAAAGAAATAAATGACAAATCAGAAACTAATAAATCAGCCCATTCTTCATTGTTTTCATAGATAGAATCAGGTGTACATATTTTCAAATTTGTTTTTTCTATAGTTTTCACTCTTTCATCATTTCTGATTTTCCAAGCTAACTGCCCATACCCGACATCTACGGCATAAACAAACTTTGCCCCACGTTGTAATAAACAATCAGAAAATCCTCCGGTAGAAGCACCTGCATCAAAACATATTCTATCTTTTGGTGAAAATTCAAACGTATCAAGAGCTTTTTGAAGTTTAAACCCACCTCTAGAAACATACGGCATTGTTTTTATAACAAATTCATATTCTTTTGAAGGGTCTAATTGATAACCAGCCTTTGTAATTTTTTCATCACCTATCCTTACATCACCTGCAATAATAGCAGCCGAAGCCTTGCTTTTATTTTCAAAATAACCTAAATCTACAAGTATTTTGTCTAATCGTTCTTTTTTCAAATCCCAAACACCTTCTCTGCATTACTTGATGTAATTTTCATAATATTTTCTACCGAATCATTTCTTAGCTTTGCTATTTCTTCTGCCACAAAATTAACATAAGCCGGTTCGTTTGTCTTCCCTCTATATGGAACAGGTGTCAGATATGGTGAATCCGTTTCAAGCATAAGCCTTTCAAGAGGAACTTCTACTGCTACCTCTTTTATTTTTTTTGCGTTTTTAAAAGTTACAACACCGCCTATTGCAATATACCAACCATTTTTTACACATTCCTTCATTGTTTCGACACTTCCTGAAAAACAATGAAACAACACATCTGAATCGTTATTATATTCTTTTAAAATATCAATACAATCTTTATGTGCTTCTCTATCATGAACAACTACAGGCAAGCCTAACTCATTTGCTAACAAAATCTGTTCCTTAAACATATTTTTCTGCTCATCTATAAAAGACTTATCCCAATAATAATCTAACCCAACTTCGCCAACAGCAACAACTTTTTCATTCTTCGCAAGTCGTCTTATATTATCAGCCGTTTTATCACTCCAAGACCTTGCCTCAGAAGGAAATATCCCCAACTGACAGAAAATATTTTCATGACTTTCTGCAATACTTATTACTTTATCAAAATATTTTTCTTCTACTGATGGAATAATTATCTTTTTTACATTACTATCATTAGCATTTTTTATAACAGCATCTATATCTTCTGCCATATCGATATGAGCATGTGTATCTATTAAATATGCCATATTACTCTTGAACCATTCTTGCAGGAAAATGATTTCTTTTTAATTCATTAGCCAAAGCAGTAGCTTTTGCTTGGTCTGTATAAGAAGCAACCTGAATAGTATAAGCACCACTACTAGAAGTTTTTACAAATGAAGTTACACCTAAATTAGCATCTTGAATAATATTTTGAGCAACTCTAGCCTGTTCTAAAGTACTATAAGACCCAATGTACACCTTATATACGTTCGCTCTTGATACTGGTTGTTGAGAAACTCCTACGGGGTGCTTTATAGTGCTACCTTCCGAATAAGAAGATTCTGTTCCTGAAAAACTATTATGACCAGCATAAGGGTTTGAATAATCTTGACCTCCAAAAGTTCTTGTTTGAACTTCTCCTTCTGAAGAATTATTATTAACTTCTTCTCTAGATTGAATAATGTTAGGAGCTTTATTAGAAGGTAATTTATCATTATCTTCCATTTGAATAAATTTTAAACGGCTATCAATCAAATGTTTAACACCTAAACCAGATTCTTTAATATCGCCTTCATCATTTTCTCCTATTGCAGTATCAACACTAGAAAATAAATGCACTGCGATTACAACAAAAAGTATTAGCATCATAAAAAATGCACCAAAGAATAATTTTATATAGCTTGGTTTTTCCTCTTCTTGTTTATTGTACTTTTTATAATATTGATTCCCCATGTTTAAACTCCTCGGACTTTTGTGCTTGCAAGTTCTATATCTTTAAGTTCTTCTGCATAGGCAGTCATAACTTCTTGAGCAAAAGCTCTTATATCAGTGATTCCAAGTTCGCTTGTTAAACCAGAAGCTTTTACAGGCGCACCCTCAGATTCTATATTTAATCCAGTATGAATAAGTATTGATGTTGTAGATTTTGTAGCTATAGATACTGATAATTTTCTACCGTTTATCATCAAATCATCACCATTTCTAACAACAAAAACTCCTCTTTTTTCTAACAATTCCTTGATTATACATATTAATAGACGTTGTCTAAAAACACCTTCTACCAAGTTTATATTGAACTGTTCAGTTATAAAGCTAAGCATACTTTTACTATATATTGGTTCGTTGTTTATAACGTCCTCGATATCAACCATTTCTGTTAGTTTAACTTCACATTCTCCAATAAATGCAACTATAGCATCACCTTGTAGTTTAAAATTTTTGTATATCCAATGTGGTTGAAGTTGTGAACCAATATATTTAATTTCTTCTTCTATTAATTTAGTTTTCATTTTCAAATAAAACCTTTATATATTTTGTATCCCCGTTAAATTCTAAAGCCTCTTTCAAGTGTTTACAAGATTCACACTTGCCACAATTAGTTTTGCTATCATTATAACAACTTCTTGTTAATTCCAGTGGCATATTCTTATCAAGAGCCAATTTTACTATATCATTTTTGTTCATGCTTATCAATGGTGCAACAACCTTTGGATTACATAGAGTTGAATGTTCGAAACATGAAGTAATAACTTCTGTAAACTTCCTCGAATTGTCAGGAAAAGTTACAGCTTCTTCTTTATTTGCTCCAAATATAATATGAGTGTAATTATACGTATCAGCATAACAAGCTGCGATATTTAAAAACAAACCATTCCTATTTGGTACCCATACAGCTTTTGCACTATGCTCTGTATAAAGTTCATTTTCAGGAATATCTTTGTCATCAACTAACGCTGTCTTTGTAATATTCTTTAAAAAAGGTAGCTCTATAATTTCATGCTTAATATCGTAATACTCAGCAAGTTCTTTAGATGCTTTTATTTCTTGTTTTGCAGATTTTTGACCATAATCAAATGTTAAAGCAAGCTCTACACCATACTCCTCTTTTACTGCACCTAAACATACAAGAGAATCTAGACCACCTGATAATAAAATTATTGATTTTCGCTTACTCATCATCTACCTCATATTCATTCAACAAATCTTGAGCCTCTTGTTTTAAATAATCTGAATATTCTTTTGATAAAAGAACATCATCTAACACATCTCTACCCTCAAGATTATACATAGCAATCAAAGCATTTTTCTGAACCTCTTTATCTTCATCTTTTAAACAATCCCTAATTAAATCAGGAGCTTCTTCAGAATCCGAATTCATAATTGCTTCTATTGCATTAATTCTAACCATAGGTGAAGAATCTAATAATGATTTTTTTAAAGCCTTCAAGACCTTACCATTATCCAAGTTTAATTTTCCTAAAGCCTCAATAACTCTTTCCTTAAGAAACGAAAATTTATCCAAAAAGCCTTGCTTAGCCTCTAATATTGAAACCAATGGGTCAATGGCTCTCATATCACCAATCGCGCCAAGAGCAGATGCTGCAGACTCTTTCAGGTAAACAGATTTTTCTTCTTCATCTTGTACCAAATCTATTAAAGGTGCAACGGCATATCTATCACCGATTTTCCCTAACGCATCAGCACAAGCTAGACGAACTTTATAATGTTCATCTTTGTTATTCAAACAATATAATAAAGCACCAACAACTGATGTATCTTTATGGTTTGATATTGCTTTTGCACATAAAACCCTTAGATTAATTAAATCATCTATTTCCATATGCTCATTGATATTATTTTTCGTTAACAACAAGTCTACTAATGGACCTAATGTTGAACTATCTCTATATTTATCAGCACAAGTAATGACATTCATTAATATTTTAGGGTCTTTTACGGTAACCAACAACTGATTATAAATCTGAACCAATTCATAAGACTCATATTTATTTTCAAGATTCATTATATTGTGTATGACAAAATCACGATCTTTATTAGAATTAACACCGCATTCAGAAATTATTAAATCCACATCAATAAAATTTTTATTGTCCACACCTTTAGAATACTATAAAACACTGATTTAATCAATAAAACGGGCTGAATTCATCGTGAATTCAGCCCGTTTGTTAATATGTTTTAACAAACTAAACTAAAGCTTTTGATTCTTCTACTAATTTAATCAATGTGCTAGCAATAGTTTCTTGTTCTTCTCTTGTTAATTCAGGGAACATTGGTAAAGACATTACGATTTCTGTGTCTTTTTCAGTATATGGTAATGAACCTTTGCCTAAACCAAGATATTCATGAACTTTTTGCATATGCAAAGGAATTGGATAATACAACATTGTACCAATACCAGCTTCATGCATTTTATCAAATATTTGATCCCTATTAGGGATTTTAACTGTATATTGGTGATAAATACAATATGTATCATCAAGTTCTTTTGGAGTTACGATATCTTCACATTTAGCAAACAATTCATTATAAATCGCAGCTCTTTCTCTACGTTTTTTGTTCCAAGAATCAAGATGAGGAAGTTTAACTCTTAATACTGCAGCTTGAATTTCATCAAGTCTTGAGTTTACACCAATTTCATCATGATGATATCTTACTGCTCCACCATGATTTCTCAAAGCGATTATTCTATCTTTTAAGTGTTCTGCATTTGTTGTGATTAGACCACCATCACCCATACCTCCTAAGTTTTTAGTAGGGTAGAAGCTGAAACAACCGATATCACCTATAGAACCAACTTTTCTGCCTTTATATTCAGCACCCATAGCTTGGCAAGCATCTTCTATTACGTATAAATTATGACGTCTTGCGATATCCATAATTGCGTCCATATCACAAGGTTGTCCGTATAAATGAACAGGAATAATAGCTTTTGTTTTTGGAGTAATAGCTGCTTCTATTTTTGCAGGGTCGATATTGAAAGTATCCGGATTAATATCAGCAAAAACAGGAGTTGCACCTACAATACCTATTGCTTCTGTTGTCGCAACAAAAGTAAATGCAGTTGTTATAACTTCATCACCTTTTCCTATATCTAAAGCTCTTAGAGCTAAGTGTAGTGCATCAGTACCAGAATTTAAACCGATTGCATATTTTGAATCTGTATATTCAGCTAATTCTTTTTCTAAAGCTTTTGTATTGTTGCCTAAAATATAAGCACCAGATCTAAGCACTTCACATACTGCTTTTTCAATATCAGCACCAATTTCTTGATATTGACGTTTTGAATCAAAAATAGGTATCATATCTTATTTCCCTTTCTATTGTAACCTTACTATTCTAGTTTATCATAGTTTTTTATGTTCTTTATATAAGCTTAATATTGCTAAACACTTGATATTGTTGAATTTTATCTACTAAACATACTTATAAGCATGCAAAAAATATTTATAACCATAAAAAAAACTCCACGTTCTTAACGAGGAGTAAAATTTTTAATTAGGAAGGGAATTAGGGTATGTGTCTCTCTTTTTAAACGGTAAATTCTTTTGTCTACTTAACCGTTTGTTTTATTTACATCTTACATATATATAAAGTATATATATTTCTTTCAATTTCACAACTTGTTTTATTTGTTACAAAACTTAACTTTATTTCAATATGTAACAAAAATATCTAATTTATGCAATTTATATATACAAAAATACTTTATATAAATGTAAGCAATCAATAAATAATTTGAAAGCTTAAAACAAAGATTTCATACATAACCTACACACACTAACCTTCTACACACGAGGAATTACACAAAAAATTCCAACCTCTCATTTTCGAGAGGTTTTTTTTATTATTTTTTTTAGAAAGAATATTTGGTGAGGAATTTGGGGTTACATAAACCCCAATAAAAAATAACCAACATTGACAGATTTTACGTCATTCAGAGGGCGTAGCCCGAAGAATCTCATACAAGCCTTGTGAGAGATATTTCGCTAACGCTCAATATGACGGAATTGTATATGTTACGTAATTCAATGACAAAGATTGTGTTATGGATTGCTTCAAAATCAAAGATTTTTCGCAATGACGGATTTAACTTGCAAATATTACAATTAATCTACAGTTATACAAAAAAGGAATGGCTTTTAAACCATTCCTTTTTTTGTTTTAAATAATTAATTTTATTAATTATTCAAATATCCACCCATTTGTTAAATCAACTTTTATTGTATCAAGTAATTTAACATAAACAGTTCCGTCAGGAAGAACCATTATTTTTTCACCTTTAAATATCTTTCTAATCCAAGTCATAAACTTACTTTTCTTAACTGTTACATCTGCAGTACCATGTTCTATAACTGCTTGGTCATTAGGTGTAACCATTGTATCTGTAGAAAGTGTTAAAATACCATTTCTAACAAATAATTTTCCAGGTCTTGCTTGGCAAACTTGCCCTTTTACATCTGTACCTTTATAAATAAGAATATATTTATCTTTTGTAATATAGTGTTGTGGTGTTTTTGCTATGAATTGGTCACCATTCTTAGAAATTTGAGAACCCATAACATTACCAACTTTTATAGGAACTAATGAACCAGCCGGGATTGTTCCTACTGCACCTTGAACAAATGCGTTTTCAATAACATAACCTTCACCCGTTTTCTTACGCATAGCTTCTGCAAGTTTTGCATTTGGGTTTAATTTTGCTTGCTCCATCATATTATAAAGAATTGCAGTAACTTCAGCTCTTGTTGCCGGTCTGTCTGAATCCATATTGCTAGCTTTATCAGGTTCTGAAACTACCATTCCTAAAATTTCAGCTTTTCCGGCTGGAATTATGAACCATGCCGGAATATCGTTAGCATCTTTATAAACTTTTGATAGAACATATTTAGCTTTTTGTTCACTAATTTGTTCCGTTGTTAAAGCATTAACAGCAATGGAAAGAGCTTCTGCTCTAGATACAGAATCATAAGGTCTGAATTTTCCTTCTTTTTCCGGGTTTGAAACTAAGTCAAAATAAATAGCTTTTTGTATCGCATCATAAGCCCAAAAATCTTTATCAATATCATTAAATTTTACAGGTTGAGCAACTGTTGTATGTTCTTGTCCTAGAGCTTTGATTGCCATTGACGCAAATTCTGCTCTTGTAACGTTTTCATCAGGCTTGAATGTACCATCAGGATATCCGATAACTACACTTTTTTCTGATAATTGTTTGATTTGTTTGTATGCCCAATGTGATTCTTGCATATCGGAATAAAAAGCAAATGCAGGTATTGAGGACGTAACAAACACTGCAAACATAATCAAAAAGCAATTTAATATTCTTTTCATCTTAAGCTCCTTCTTTTATTAATCAAGACTTTGATGTCTTTCTCATATCGTACTTGAAAAATAATATAAAACAAATGATTTGATACAAAATTTAAACTTTGATATACTTTAGGTATGAAGAAATTTTTATTAATAATTTTGATGATATTTTTAGGTAGTTCAGTAAATGCGTTGTCCTTTAATGCAACAAACCCTGGAGCTGCAAATATGGCAAGATATTATCAAACTAATCCATATAATTATAGAAGGACAACAAGAAATAATATTCCATACGTTTATTCTGAACAACAAGCAAAATATTATGGTATTAATGTTGCAAACCCAAATAATCAATATCGAAACTATGGATTATATAAACAAAATTATACAAATAACAACACAAACTATACTCAAAGATATGGATACTAAGCCCTAATTTCACAAATATTGATTTCTTAGATAATTCAAAAACGTACCTTAAACCCTATCATAACAAAGAAAAAGTTGCCATTTAGTGAACGGCAACATTAAATAAACACGAGGATATTAAGAGAGAGTATAAAAAGAAATCTGTTTTTACAAAACTTGTTTAATGATAGTATCTAAACTGTTTTGTATTTTGTTAAAATCCCCAACTATTAACTTTTTTTGAAATCCAACTTACTTATGTCTTACTCTTATATAAAGTATTTTTCTTTTTGAAAATTGCCTTTTTTATTCAAAATATAAAGTTTTGCTAAAATCGTATATACCAAATATATATCACCCTTCAATATTTAATTTATTTTTCTGTAAATTATCACTATCCACAGTCGACTCAACTAATTGTTTTTTATGCTGTGCAGTATATGTACCACCCATAGCTTTACTTGAAATCCAGCCTCCTACTTCACCTCCTATATAGTTGCCAATTTCATCTCCTATAATATTACCTAAGGCAAAACCATAAGTATTACCAATTATTGGCAACAACATACCACCAAAAGCACCTACCAAAGCTCCAAAAGTAAGTTTGGTCATTGTTTTACAAAATTCTTTTAATCCACACATCACTCCACCATACCTTGTTGCTCGATAAAGATTTGGCAACTCTGTTGCAAAACCATATATTGCAAAAAGTGCAGGCGCAGCTTTACCTAATGCCTTCATAGCACCAAAAGATTGCCTAAAGAAATTCTTTGTTCCCGAAGCTCCTACAATTTTTGCCTTACTCCATTCTTTAGGTACTGCTTGCAGGTTCTTCCACATCGAGGTAAAGAACCCCCCATTAGTTTTGGTAAAATTATAGGAATCTTTTACACCCTGAACAGTTCCCCGATAAAGACCTTCCGGCAAACCATACCGAAAACAATTACCGTTTTTGGCATATCTTGTAATAGATTCAGCCATTGCACCTGCACTACTGCCGAATACAAAATCACAATAAGCACTACCTACTGTTCTTATGCTTGTCATAAATATTCCTATATAACCTAACCTTATATATATAAAGTTTTTCGATTTAGAATAATTGACTTATATAAATACATTGTTACAAATTCGTTACTAAAAACGGTCAAAGCAAAAACTCTAACCGTTTTAATTTTATTCTGAAACTAAATTCAATTTAGAACCTTGTTCTTGTTTTTGATTTTGTACTCTTGAGTAAGCATTTTGTGGACCTATCGGAGTCAACAAATTACCACCATTTTGCTCTAACAAATTTCCACTAGAATTATTAACCCCACCCATCATCATAGGATACATACCTGATGCTACTGTATAACCAGGAAGTCCTTCTTGATTAGGCATTCTAAATCCCATATCAGCATACGCAGCCGGATTGTTAAAGAATATATTTGCATAAGGTCTATGTGGACCAAAATCGTTTATATCTATTGATGGATACTGAACATACCCACCATCAACTGTTGATGGTGCACCTACGACACCAGCATCACCTACTGTAGTTGGTTGTTTTGTATCTTTTGATGTTTCTTTTTGTTTATCTGGCTGCTCTGTTACTTGTTCAGAATAAGATTTGCCAACAATCTTTGAAGCTAACCAACCACCAAGAGAATAACCAAGCATACCTCCGACAAAAGAACCTACAACCGGAATTGGTGATAATATAGCAGTACCCAAAGCTGCAAACAACGCACCTGTTGTCAAGCGAGCTACTGTTTTACCGGTTTCTTTCAGACCTTGTACAACACCTTTTTCTTTTACAGCTTTATAAACATTCGGGATTTCACTTGCGATTGTTATAAATGCAAACAATGCCGGCATAGCTTTGCCCAGACCTTTTATAGCACCCCAAGGCTTGCCAAAGAAACCTGACCCATTTTTCCAGCCATTCGGTATTTCTCCAAAACCTTTTTTGAGAGATTTTAAGAACCCACCGTTTTTTATAGATTGTTTATGAGAATTTAC
>CAKUVB010000015.1 GCA_934693215.1 uncultured Candidatus Melainabacteria bacterium | reverse complement strand
TTTTTCTACAGGTTTTGTTTTGATGACTTTGACTATTTTATTATTCAATACAAAGAATGCTGAAGGACATCTGCATACTCCACGAACAAGGTTATGAATATCTTGTGCAGATTTTGTCCAATCAATTCTACATTCTTCTTTTTGAAGTTTTGGAGCAATACAAACCCCGTTCTCACATTGTGGTTGTGGTGTTAGAGTGTTGTTAATTATTCCTTCAAGTGTTTCTACGATAAGTTTTGGTGAATCTTGAGAAATTTGGTTATACAAATCTTCGCAAGTCATATCATCATCTATAGGAATAATTTCTCTCATACAAACTGCACCTGAATCCAGTCCAAGTTCTGTTATCATTGTACATATACCTGTTTCTTTTTCTCCATTGATAATAACTCTTTGGATAGGGTTAGCACCTCTGTATTTTGGTAACATTGATGCGTGAAGGTTGATAGTTTCATATTTAGGAATATCAAGCACTTCTTGTGATAAAATTTGTCCAAAAGCAAATGTTACAAAAAAATCAGGTTGTAATTTTTTTAACCCTTCAATAACAGAAGGTTCTTTTCTAATAGATTTTGGTTGAAAAACAGGAATATCGTTTTCAAGTGCAAATCGTTTAATAGGTGACATCGTAATTTTATGTCCACGTCCTGATGGTTTATCAGGTTGAGTTACAACTGCTTGAATGTTAATTTTATCAGAATTGAACAAATATTCTAAAGACTTGAGTCCTATATCAGGAGTTCCGAAAAAAACAATATTAATCATGTTTTAGACTTCTCCTTCTTTTTGTGAAGTTTCTTCTTCCGGACATTCAATCATTTTGTCAACATCAATTGGTGGAAGATTATGTTTTGCAAGTTCTTCATCTGCAACAAATCTGTTTGTTGCGTGGTCAATGAATAATATACCGTCAAGATGGTCAAATTCATGTTGAATAGCTTTAGCTAAAAGATTTCCTTCTGCTTCCATAAGGAATGGACGTCCGTTTTTATCCATAGCTTTTACTGTAACCTTATTGTATCTCCAAACCTCAGTATATGCTTGAGGGAAACTTAAACAACCTTCATCACCTTTCATTAATCCTGATTTTTTTATTATTTTTGGGTTAATAAATACCATAGGGTTTAAAGGTTCTTCGTTTGTAGAAACGTCTATAACAAATATTCTCAAATTTTCTCCAACCTGTGGAGCTGCAAGTCCAACACCATTGTTAACATACATTGTATCAAGCATATCTTTGATAAGAGTTTTAATTTTTGCAGATACTTTGTGTACTTCTTTTGATGGTTCTCTAAGTGATGGAGTCCCGTATTGAACAATTTTTCTTACAGACATTATTAATTCCTTTTTTAACTATAGTTACATTTATTAAGGTACTATAGTTAAGAAAGAATTTCAATTGTAATTAGGTCTTTATTTTTCTTGTAATAATCTTTCTTTTATTTCGGGAAAAAGTTCACACATTTTGTTAATTGCACATTCTCCTGTCATTCCTACATTTGTGGTTGGATTTTTCATATTTTTTTGCCACAATGAATCCGTTTGAGAACCTTCTACAATATAATTTTTTAACTTATATCCATTTTTAAGAACTTTTATTTTGGTATTATTTCTAATTGCATGTCCCCAAAACCACAAATCATCATGTGTCGGAAGTTCTTTCATAAATTGTTCAGAATTTAAAACGTTTTCATGAAGAGATTTTGGAGGATATAAAACACCACCACAACCAACAGGTTCGTTTAAAAAATTTGGAAGATAGGTTGAATTATATGTATAATTTCTTGCATTCATTGTAAGTTTATTATCTTTGTTTATTTTAACAACAAATGCTTGTCTTGCTTGAATACATTCAGGATTTTCAAGATAAGAATTATACAAAAATTCTAATAATCTCTTGTCATAATAATTGTCATCATCTACCGTTACAATAATATCATTCTTATATTCTGCCAATGCAGGTATAAGTTTCTTAAAAGATTTTATGTCATCTTTACACCATTTTATTGATAAACCAAACTCTTGAAGTCTTGTAAGATTTTCTGGTAGTTGTTTGTTTGGAAATTGCTCTTCTGAAAGCCATAAAATAACTTCATCAGGTTTTAATGTTTGTTGTAATAATGTAGATATTGTTTTATAAACTGAATTTATTCTTGCAGGATAAGTTGTTAATGAAACAATAAGTTTTATTTCTCTTTTTTTGTCGGTTACACCTAAAGTATTAACTTCATTAAAATTATAAATATAATTATATTTTTTACAAATTTTTATACCAAAAAGTTTGATTACATAATGGTCATCAATGTTATTAATAGAAAATAACCAACTCAAATTACTCTTTAAATCTTGTAAAAAACTCACTCTATTTTTATTCTTCATTATCATATCTCCAATTGTTGATATTATACATAAAATTATATATATTGTGAATAATTTAATTCTTATTAACTTATTCGTGGGGTTATTTTCATTTATTACGTTTCTCTGTAAATACGGGGATTTTTCGCAATAGTATTTAATAAAATAATTCTAAAAAAAACTTCATATTCGACAACATGGTAGTTGCACAAATTTTTGTATTGTGGTAAAATCTAATCACTTGAAGGGTATATTTTGTTATGTTAGTTTCAGCAATTTCACATTTTAGAGCAATCGCAATGCAACATAATGCCGGCATGGCTATGATGCAAACAAATCAAAATAATTTGAGCATGATGAAAGCTTCTAAAGTAGGTGAAACAAGTTTTAATGCACTTCATCAACAAGATGTACACAACTCAGTATCAAATGCTAAAAACCAACTAATGTACCAAATGGCTTCTGCTTGGAAAAAACAATGTGAAGCTAAAATGAAACAAGATACGAAACAACAACACAAACTTAATGTTATAGCATAGTAATTTGCTTTTTATTTTTTTAGTTAAGTTAATTAAAATATTTTAATATACCTATTGTAATGTATATTTTTGGTGTAAAATAATTATACTCACATCCTCGTGGCGAACTAAAGGAAGTCATTAATCCTTAAGTTCAATACAACATAGAAAGGTGAATAAAAATGGCAAATATTAAGTCAGCTAAGAAAAGAGTATTAATCGCAGAAGCAAACAGACAAAGAAACGTAGCTTTCAAATCTTCTATCAAAACTGCAGTAAAAAAAGTTTTGGAACTTGCTAATGGTGAAGACAAAGAAGCTTTAAATGCATCATTGTCAAAAGTTTATCAACTTTGTGACAAAGCTGTTTCAAAAGGTATTTTACACAAAAATACTGCTGCTAGAAAAAAATCAAGATTAACTCTTGCAGTTAAAAAATTAGCTAAGTAATAACTGCTTTAAAACTTTACAAAAAGGCTATCTAATTATTATTAGATAGCCTTTTTGTTACTTATTTTTATATCTAAATTTTAAGCTTGCTTATATCCACCGCAACCTCGTAAAAGAGTTTGTGGTGGTGCTGCAACTGCAGTTGTATACATTAATAAATCATTATCCGGAGCGAAAAATTGACGCATATAAGCTCGATTTGTGATTGGTGTGTAACAAACATAAGAATCTACTTTGTCTTTGATATAGCCTGCGAATACTTGTTGCTTGTGCGTCAGTTTACAATCCTTAAGTGTTTTGACGATTTTCATATTACATACTCATTATACAGTTTGTGTATAATAATTTAAAGTCTAAAAACAAATAGACTTAACAATAATTTACTTAATTAAAAGGACATTCAGAGTCGTAGGCGAAGAATCCGGTTTTAATATGCATGGAAGGAATTTAAGAAAGGTCTGTCAATTTGATATTTATTATAATAATTAACATTGACAGATTCCGTATCAAGTACGGAATGACTAAAATCTTCCGTCATATTGAGCGAAAGCGAAATATCTCTAACAAGCCTTACATGAGATTCTTCGGGCTTCGCCCTCTGAATGACGTGAAAACTAGTCATTACGTTCAGTCCGTCATTGCGAGTCACGAAGTGACGTGGCAATCCAGTAAATAATTCTGTAAGTCATTTTATGTATGTTAAAGGAACCGGATTATTTCACTATCGCTCGTAATGACGTAATTTTCGTTAATTCTGATTATTATTAAAATATCAAACTGACAGATTCCGTATCTAGTATGGAATGACTAAAATCTTCCGTCATATTGAGCGAAAGCGAAATATCTCTAACAAGCCTTACATGAGATTCTTCGACAAGCCGAGCAGAGGGTGAAAATCGAAAATTCATAATCGGAAAAAGTATTTTTTCGATTTGAATTTGAGTGTACCCGTTTAATGCGAGGCGCAGTAGGTAACGGCTCTGAATGACTTTGAGGGTTGTATGAGATTCTTCGCCTACGGCTCTGAATGACTGTTCGGGCTTGCATGAGATTCTGAATGATGATTTGGTGTATTGGATTGCTTCAAAATCATAGATTTTTCGCAATGACTTTGAGGGTTGTAATCCCTCTAAATTTATATAGCTTTTATTTTACTGACTTATTACTTAACAATTTTGCACTTCTTTCGTAAAAAATCAATAACACGAAAAACTCGTTTTTTGAATTTTAGGATATAATTTAAGCTTATAACACAACCGACACAATTGGTTAAAATATAATCAGCATTTGTTTTTGTAATATTTTCTTTTTTAGAGGTCATAAGTTGTTTAAAAGCTTGTGTTTGTTTTGTTAGTCCTGCAAATCCACAACAGTCATTTTTGCCTTCTAATTCTTTGTATTCAATATTTTTTATTCGAGTAATAATATTCTCGATTCCACCATGACATGGAGTATGATAAGTGACAGAACAAGGCTTTTTAGCCTCAAACAATATATTATTTTCTTCTATCAAGCCATAAATTGTTTTGAATTGAATATGTTCAAATTTTTTCTTAATTTCATCATCAGCATATTTAATATACTGTTTCCATGTCCATTCACAACTGGCACAATCTGTCACAATATAATCGAAATCAAGGTTTCTGATTTTCTCTAAATTTTCTTTCATTTGTTCTTCAAATCGTGTTATATTACCAGCTGAAAGAAACGGCAAACCACAACAATTAAAATCTACATTTAACGGTTGGATTTGCATTGTATTTAAAAGTTCTTTTGCATAATCAGACGTTTTGGGATTAATTGCCTCAACACAACCTCCAAAATAAATAGCTTTTTTTTCAAATTTTTTGTTAAATTTTTTCTTTCTGCCAAGTAAGTTTTTTACAAGATTTAGAGCCGTATTGAATATTAATTTGGATTGCAATATGGACATTATTTTACCTTCGAATGATTGTTTAAAGTATTCTGCCTTTGCAGAAAGAATAACCTCAACAATGTCAATTTCAGAAGGGCAAAAATCTGAACATTTACCACATTTTAGACAAGTATCTAAATATTTGTTGATGTTTTTGTTCATCTTCAAATCGCCATTTATTACACCTCTAAGCATAATAAATTGCCCACGAGATACTGCACACTCGTTGCCAGTTGTTTGATAAGCAGGACAAACAGATTGACACAAGCCACATTTAGAACATTTGTGTATAATTTCTTTGTATTCGTCTAATTTTTTCATACTTAACTTATATGTTTTTTAACCCAATCAGCAAGAACTCTCATTGGTGAACGTGTGATTGCTAATGCCCATTTTGGTACATCTTTAGTAATAACAGATAACGCACCTACATTAGCCCCTTCCTCAATAGTGACAGGTGCAACTAATACAGAGTTTGAGCCAATTTTTACATCATTACCGAGAGTTGTTTTTGTTTTAGCTTTGGTTAACGGATTATAGTTAGCAGTAATTGTACCAGCACCTATATTAACTCTTTCTCCGATTTCTGCATCTCCGATATAACTCAAGTGGCATGCGTTAGTGTTTTTATGGATAACAGATTTTTTAACTTCTACAAAGTTACCTACTTTAACTCCATCTTCTAGTATTACATCTCCTCTCAAATGAGCGAATGGTCCAATTTTGCAATCAGAACCGATTTTGTTTTTACCTGAAATATAACAGCTTGGATAAATTATTGTATCTGCACCAATTTCTGTATCTGCACTTATCCAAGTAGTTTCAGGGTCAACGATTGTAACACCGTTTTCCATGTGATGTTTTAGTATTCTTTGGTTAAGCATTTTAGAAGCTTCTGCAAGGTTAACCTTAGAATTGATACCGTATATTTCTTCGTTGTTTTCGAGAGGGTGAGCATTAACATTCAAGTTGTTTTCATTACCCCATTTTATAATATCGGTTAAATAATATTCACCTTGAGCATTATTTGTTTTTAGTTGAGAAAATGCAGGTTTAATTTTTGCCCAATTTAGACAATATATACCAGCATTAACCTCTTTTATAGCTTTTTGTTCAATAGTTGCATCTTTTTCTTCTACTATAGAATTTACTGAGTTATCTGAATTTCTAACAATTCTACCGTAGTTTGTCGGATTATCAAAAATTGCACTCATAACAGTTATATCAGAATTTACAGAGTGATGATATTCAACAAATTTTTTCAAAGTATCCGAAGTTACAAGTGGAGTATCGCCACATAGGATAATAACTTCGCCATCAAAATCTTCTAAATAAGGACAAACCATACTAACTGCGTGACCTGTTCCCAGTTGAGGTGATTGAAGTACAGTTCTTGCATTAGAATAATTAGTTTTGATAAAATCTTCAACTCTTTCTGCTTGATGTCCAACAATAACAAAAGATTCATCAACAAATCCAGTATTGTTAACTGCATCAAGAACATAACCTACAAGAGTTTTATCAAAAATTTGGTGCAAAACTTTTGGAGTCTTAGACTTCATTCTTGTACCTTTACCTGCTGCTAAAATAACCGACTTAATCATTTTTCCCTCCATTCTCAAGGTATATTTTAACATAAAATGAATGTGAGAAAAGTTTTAAGCATATTATATGAATTCTATTTATTATAAAATAATAGTTACAGGGTAAAAAAGTACCTTTTCGAAAAGACTAACTTTCAAAATTTATAGTTCTCGGGTTAGTATCCGACTAGAAAGGGGGCAAATATGGACAATCTTAATTTAACATTGATAATGTTATTTCTGATTCTCTATATATTAAAAAACGGTTCTTACCCAAAGGATAAAAACCGTTAGTTCTCTACAAGGTACTTGGTAGCTTAGCAAACTACCACCCTGTATATTTATTATTTACTATTTTCGCTTGTTTGTCAATCTTATGAATAAAATAAAACCTTACTACAGTATAAATACTGGAATAAGGTTAAAAGGTGTGTACGTGTATCAATAAATGGATTTTGTATATGTTAAATCTAATCTTAACTTCAACTTGAGTATTATGAACCACTGAATGTCTTGAAGGTCATTTCGACGTTCTTTGAGATAACTTTCTTAACGGCTTCCATTTCGGTTTGAAGTGCGTTTTGTTCTGTATCAAGTTGTTTCAATCTCAATTCAAGAGTTCTGTCTTGTTGTTGAATAACTTCTGTTTGTGCGTTAATATCTGCAATACGTTTTTCATAAACTGCAACATCGTGGTAGTATGAGTTCATTGCGTCATTATATGCATCTTCATCAGAAACTTCTTCACAATTTAATGTATATGTTATTGAATCATCATCAAACTTAACTGTTTTGAATCTGCCGTTGCCGTCTGTTTCAAGTAAAGCTTTATTTGTTTCTTTAACTTCTGTCTTGATATAACTAGCTTCATAAGTCGCAAGTTTGTTTTGTGCTTCAATTGGTTTTTCATCAAACAGAGGTGTTTGCATACTATCTACTAAATCATCGTATGTAGTAAATTTTTGAACACCATTCCATTCGAATGTGTAGATACCGGCTCCGCCATAATCAATAGTACCGTCTGAATTTAATGTAAGATATTTAGCGATAGATGAATCAGGACAATCCTTAACGATTTGAGCAAGAGCAGCTTTATCTTTTTCAGATAATGCACCTAATTCTGTCAATTTTGCATTACCAACATAAGTTGGGTTAAAAGTTGTTGTCATATCTTTGAACGATGGTGTAGAATATGCTTCAGCTTCTGTTACTGCTTTACCTGTTGCAATTTCATATATTGAGCTGCCATCTTTGAAGTAGTTTTTAAGCCAATTTTTTGCTTCTTGTTCTTCCAATTCTAACGCAGCTTTTACACCATCTATTTGTTCAGCTGTCAAAGTATCAGCTTGAATAGCTGCTTCAGTAATTTTTAAACCATTTAAATCGGCATATCCTTTTTTAAGAGTTTTATTGTTTATCGCATTTTCAAGTTCACCAACCTTTGCAAAGTGCCAAGATGTACCATCATGATAACCTCTCAAACTGTTCAAAGTTTCAGTATCAACTATACCAAACTCATCAGCTTTATTTTTACCGGTTTCATCTTTCTTTGTTTCAAGGTAACCTTTGTGAAATAAATCTAATATCGCATTTTGAAGTTCTGCATCGAATTTATATTGGGTCAAATCTTTATATTCAAGTGGTTTCCCGTCAGCATCTGTAACACCTGTATAAAAGTATGACTTAGAATTAGCATTATATGTAACTCCACCGGGAACTGTAGTGAAGTCCTTTTGTGTACTATCGAGCTTGAGAGTAACCTGTGGGTCTGACATCAATTTTTTAGAACCTGTGTAAATGTCAGCATAGTAATAGTGGTCAACTACATAGTTGTAATCTTTTGTCGAATCAGATAATTGACGCCAGTTGTCCAATACAGATTTGTTGTTACCGTCTGTATAAGAGTATTGAATAGTAGTAAAGTCGGTTTTGTCAGGACAATCGGGTACAGATAAAGCTAACATTTGGTTGAACAAATTAGCACTCTGGTTTGCTAAAGCGGTACGAGCCTGGTTAATCTGTTGACCTTCCCATTCGCAGTTAGTTTTTCTTGCTGTTAAGCCCAAGTAACGAGCTTGTGATGCTGCCATACCCATGACAAAATCTCCTATATTAGTTTACTTTTAGTTTGTTTTCGTTTAACTTCTACAATCCTTTTTTTAAGGATTTTTTTTTATAAGTCAAACATGTTGTCGGTAAAAAATATAATCTCTGTAATCAAACAAAGAAAAAGTCATATATATAGAGGATAAAAAATGCGATTTGTGGATTTTAAAAATATTATTAATCTTTTAATGAGATTACTTCGCTGACGTCCGTAATAGCAAGGAAAACTGTATTTATAAAATTCTCTAAACTTTGTAACAAAATATTGCATTTTGTACATTACAGGGTTGCAGAAAAGTGACACATAGTAAATAATGAGTATATACATTTACAGAGTAGACTTGGAGAATTTTTTAGAAACGAATACAAAATAGTATTTATTAAAAATGACTTAAAATGCCATGTTGCTATTTCAATTGTGTTCTTTTTTGAGGAAGGATTCAGTCACAGATGTTACCTATCAGCTGGACAGAAACTCTAACCCTTGTGGTTATACCTGTTCTACCGGCGAGGACGGGAGCGGAACTCTAAGACCCACAATATCAAAAGTATTTACAAAAAACTGCTAAAATTCTACCGAAAGATTTGCTTATGCAAATTGAACGTAAATCCGTTCTTGGGGTCGGTCAGATAACTTAGCAGTTTTTTAGTTGTCTGATTCTGGTTCTTTTAAAACTTCTTCCCAATGCTTCATGCTCTGTATAATAGGTTCTGCCTCAGCATAAGCTTTTTCAGGACTCTTTAATTTTTTCGCTGCAATCATGCCGGCTTTTGATTTTACTGCCAATCCTACAAGCTCCGGCATGTTCATAACCGGTACATCTTCTTTTATTAAATGGTTATGATATCTATCGTTATAATCTTCGCTCAAACGAGGTTTCCACGTATCAGAGCTATTATCTCTAGGATTATAATTTTTATCTATCCCAAAAACATCAGGGAAATGTACTTGAATATTTTGTGTTCCACGCATTAATTCTGCATATTTAGCCTTCAATCTCATTTGAGGGTTTCTACGGATATTATCTGTTAGTCGTTCACGTTCATTCTCTCTTTCAGGATCCGGACATAGATATCCTCCTAAATATTCAGGCAACCAAGCATTGCTCCCATTATTATGTGGGTCATCAATCCAACTCTGTTTTAAATATTCAGCAGTTGGCATGTTATCATGCGACCCTATCAAGCTCCAATCAGGTTTTGGTACAACAGGTTCCCAAATTTCCTGACCTCTATCATCTTTTTGTATCTCCCCGTCTTCATCTCTTACAGGTGTCCAATCAAAACATGTGTTTTGGGTTCTGCTACCAGTTGTAGTAATAATTCCAGGAAGTTTTTCTTCGTTTTCAAAAACTTGTTTAAACACCCAAGATTGTTCCCCCAAATTTTCCCAAACGGCTTCTTTTGGGTTAACACCATTATCCTTCATTGCAGGAAGAATAATATTATGTAATACTTTTCGATAATTACCTTTTGGGTCAACCTCGTTTATATTAGATAAATTGCCACCCCATAATTGACTTCTATCTGCAATATTATAAGTTTTTCCACCATCGGCACTTACAACCATATGAACTGTATTTGCATTATACACATAAGGGTCAACTAGTCCCATTACATTATCCACACGAACATTCTCAACATTTTCTGTTGCTTTTTTTACTTTGTTATAAAGCAACTGTCCGGATTCACCTAAACTGCCGTCCTCGTTAAATAGTTTGTTAGGGTCCGGTAATGGATTGTTCCATATTTGTGGAGAGTTACATGGTCCACCGTATTCTGCACCTATTTTCCAGCCAGACTTGAAGGCATCTTCGTGTGCCCATTCATCAGCATAAGAAAAACCTACAAGCAAATCTCCAATATATTTTATACCATCGTTTTGACGTTCAGCTTTATCATCTTTTTCTTGTTTATCTACTAAAAATTGAGTGAATATATAATTGTTAATATCATCTTTTGAACGTTCTTTTATTGCATCATATCTTTTTGTGGCTTTACTATCTTCGTTTTTTTTCAAAGAAATTAAATGTTTGTCTGTTGGATTATCCCATTTATGAAAATCATCTGTGCCATGAATATCTGATAAAACATGGAAAATGGCATAAGGTTCAAGCCATTCTTTATTTTCTTGTTTAAAATCATTAAACTCATGATTTAATTTTTCAGCTTTGGGATTTCCGTCAGCAAGTTTAGTTTTAAAATTTTTGTATGCTTTTTTAGTTAATAATCTAGAAACTTCTTTAGCTTCGTCAAAATCAGACATTTCATAATCTTTGCCACTTGATTCAGGAATCTTATTAATTTTATCAATATCATATTTTGATAAAATGTTGGCATAACTATCTTCCATCATTTTTCCAAAATTTAAGAATAAAGGGTTTTTTGCGTAAATTGACGCCCTATATGGAGAATTATCACCTTTACAAAGTTCACCATTAGGACCTAATTGAATACAATTGAATCCGTTAGTTTTTGCAAGTTTATTCATATCTTTTGCAAAATAAGGTGTGCCAACATAATGATTTTTTCTCGCATTTTTTACATCAGGATAGCAAGAGCCATGCATAATAAGAGCTCTGTTTTGAATACCTAAATATTTGAAAGCCTTATTCATATCAGCTTCCATACGAGGTTTTTCGTCTTCTCTTAATTTACGTTTAAACTTAACTTGAGTAGAAGTTATATTATTTTGATAGTTTTTAATCCCTAATTCCATAACTATATAATGTATTAAATATAAAATTTTTTGTTATTTTATGAAGATTTATTTACAGTTATTTTGTAAAAGATTGTACTTTTATTTTAGCAGTTACTTCTGTATCTGGTGGAATATCAAAATCAGAATAGTCTTCAATAAATTCCATTTTTATTTGATATGCCGGAGTATTTTGTTCTATTACTTGTCCATCTAACCCAATCTGAGTTACTTGGTCTTCAGGTTTTACTCTATATACTTTTGCAGTTGTATCAACAGATACAATTGAAGCTTTGAATTTCCTATTTTTATAATTTGGAATACGTACTTCTGCGTATTGTCCTACTTGAACTTTAGGAAGTTGTTCGGGATTTACTCTTGCAATTACCCAAACTTGCTTTGGAGTCAATGTACACAATACATCAGCTGGGTTTACGATATCACCTTGTGCTACTGATACACTCGTAACAACTCCGTCTTGTGGTGCAAAAATTCTTGTTGAAGAAATAAGCAGTTTAACTTCTTCTTTTTGGTTTTCAATATCTTTAATTGTTTTTTGTACAGATTCAACAGTATCATTTGTAATATCTATTTTTGTTTTATCTATAACAGGTTTTGGAATCTCTACATTAGGCTCATTAATATCGGACATATTTTTAACAGCATCTCCCAGTGCCATTTTTTTGCGAGCAAGATTTTGTTGTGCTAAATCTTCTGTTTCGTATGATTTTGAATAATTAGTAAAATCTTTTGCACCTTTTAAATATTGAGGAGGTTTAGAAGTTGTATCCGGTTTAGGGTTTCCATTTTCATCAACCTTTGTTAAATCTTCAGGTAATGGTGCATTGGTAAGCATTCTTAATTTTTCTTTGTTTATTTCTAAATCAGTTTCTAACTTTATGAGTTCAGATTGATAATCTTTTGGGTCAATCTCCATCAAGATATCACCTTTTCGGACTTCTTGGTCTTTCATTACGTAACATTGAATAATTTGTCCGCTTGCTCTTGATGTCACGTTTATTATATGTCCATCAATAATCGCATCTGTAGTATTTACATACATCAGAGGTGCTAAAAAAAACGTGTATATTCCAAACATAATAATCGCAATCAATAACCAAATATCAAGGTTATAATCGTCAATTATATCGTTTATTACTATTTTTAATTCTTGTAATGACATTTTTTTATCCAATTGAAAGGAAATACACGTATTATTCTAATTTACTTGTTTCAAAATAACAAGCACATCTTCAAGTTCTTGTTTTAGGTATTCTAATTGTTGATTAACATTATCAGGGGCATATATCGCACCGGTAGATTCATAAGCTAGATATTTACTGTATTTTGCAGCCTCACCCCTTAATGTCGCAATTGAATTGACATGTGTACCTAAAGACATAAGTTTAGTAAACGATATATAGTAACTTTCAGGTTTACTTTCATATTTTCGTCTTAATGCGTCTATATTGAGATACAAAACATTTGCTTTTGCAACAAAAACTTGTGGAGAGATTTCGTCCTCTATCGCTGAGATAAGTTGTTCAACAATAGGAATAATTCTTGCAACATCATTTAGGTATTGAGAATGTTTATCCTGTTTCATTATAATATTTATAAAAGCCGGATTATCTCTTGGGACAGGTTTTAATTGGTCAGGGTCGTCAAATCCTTCTTGTGATTCAAATATCGGAGTGGCTTCTGTTGGTGTAGATGGTTTAAATTTTTCTGTCACGTCAGGAAGTGTGCCTATATATCCTTTTTTAGTTTGAAAATTCATAGAATCAACCGTATTATCAACTGTTTTGGAACATGTTGGCAGAATGCTAAAACAAATAATAAATATTAATGTTAAAAACTTCCTCATACAATAATTATACTGATAATTAAACAAAAATCATCATACTGCGTATGTAGATAAATAGTGATTATTTAATAATGGTTTGGGAATTTTTTGCAGAAACTTATAATAATAAGTTGGTTAACGTATTCTGTAATAATGATGTTTTTAACTTATGCTATTATTATTATATGCAAATAGAATCTACGATACTTGAATTTAAAAATACAGGTGATTTTTCAACAGAATACGTTGAATCACTATTAAAGCAAAATGATAATGAGCCATTACGTTGGGCAATTGTTGATGTAAATGATAGTTGTTTTAAGGTAAGTATCGCTAGAATTTCGTAAATAAATTTTTGAAAGTTTTAGGATTTTTTATATGCGAAATTATTGAACGTATTACATCTTGACTAAAACTACCAACTTCCGCTCCTAAAAATTCTTTTTTGTATGCGTGTGTTACTACCATTTTTTTGTATTTATATATAAGCATATTGATTGGAGTCTTTTTCTTAGGTCGTTTTACGTCTCCTAGTTCAAGTTCAGGGTGCAACATTCTTTTGAAAATAGCATCTTCTAATTTTTTATTTTCCGGAACTTTTATATTTGTACCTAAATGTTTATTCGCAAGGTTTGTAAAAGCATACATAAATTCTTCAAATTTTGTGCCTTTTGCTTCTTCCGGAACTTTCATACCATGTTTTTTAATTTGTACTGCCCAATCTGCAAGATGATGGAAATTAAGACCTGAACCAATAAAATGCTGCATTGCGTGGAATGAAATAAAAACATTATTAAATTCTTTCGATGGTACAAGAACTTTTGTTCCATGAGGGAGTGTTTGTTGTTGTGGGTTGAAAACTTTTAACAAATAATTGTTCATTTTCTTATGTAAAGGTGATACCTCTACATTCAAAAAATGTCTGTGATTTTCTATTGGCATTCCTTTATAGTTGATTTCACTATGTTTTGGACCATGACCTAAGTCAACAGTCATATCTGATTTCCTAGCTAATTTGTCTACAAAAAATGACATATTATTTTCCGGATTTGCAGGGTTTGTACCATGTTTAAAATTAAACACATCAATATCACCACCAAATCTACCTTGAGGGTTTGGATAATTCATCGAAAATCCTACTCCCTTCATTTGAACAGTATCAACACCTTTTGATGCTGTCATTTCTGTAAATTTCTTTAATATAGCTTCTTGTTTTGTATGATAATCTTTTGTAAATTGTGCATTTATTTCCATATTAGCTTTTACATCATCAGGAGCATTAATTTCTGGAGTATTTTTAATGCCAGCATAGACTAATGGCATAACTGCATTATCGTGTGACATATTATACATTCTTACCCAATCTTCATAAGAACGTCCGACAAAAAGTTTTGGGTCTGTTTTTTCACCACTCAAGCCACTTTTCATAAGTGATAACAACATTTTGGCAGGAATAATATTTTTATCTGCTACTTCTCCAACTTTTTGGATAGAATCAACTGATTGCATATGGCTTTTGAGGATTTAGTTTAACATTAGAAATCATAGGGGAATAAAAATTTGGGGATATAGTATTCATATATAAAAACTCCTTGCTTTTACATGAAAAATAGTAAAAAAAATTTTTGCTACTTGAACTTAATATAAGTTCATATAATAAAAATTTATCTCTAATAACATATTGTAAAGTTTATCAAACCTGTATGGATTAAACTGTTATATGCGTGATAAAATATTTTTGTTACTTTAAATCAAGGAAAGAGGAATTGGAATGAACTCAGTTTTGGAAAAAGAATCAAGCGTTTTAGAACGCAGTGATATTAAAGATATTAATCTTGCTGAGCAAGGTAAGAATAATATCGAATGGGCATTAAAAGACATGCCTGTGTTAAGAAAAATTGAAGAAAGATTTATCAAGGAACAACCTTTTAAAGGCTTAAAATTATCAGCTTGTGTACACATTACAAAAGAAACTGCTGCATTATGTACTGTTATGAAAGCTGGTGGTGCAGATGCTATTTTAGTTGCATCAAATCCTTTATCAACTCAAGATGACGTTGCAGCTGCCCTTGTTAAATATTGGGGAATTCCTGTACAAGGATATGCTGGTGAATCTGTAGAAACATATAGAAAACATGTTAATGCTGCACTAGACCATAACCCTGATATTGTTATAGATGATGGTTGTGATATCGTTGCAACAATTCATGCAGAAAGACCTGAACTTGCAAAGAAAATCATTGGTTCAACAGAAGAAACAACAACTGGTATTATAAGATTACAAGCTTTAGAAAATGAAGGAAAACTAGCATTTCCTGCAGTTGGTGTTAATACAAGTTTAACAAAACATTTATATGATAACAGATATGGTACCGGACAAAGTTCTATGGACGGTATTATAAGAGCAACTAACATTTTGTTAGCTGGTAAAACCGTTGTTATCTCTGGTTATGGCTGGTGTGGTCGTGGTTGTGCTTTAAGAGCGAAAGCATTAGGTGCTAATGTTATTGTTTGTGAAGTTGACCCTCTAAAAGCTTTGGAAGCTGCTATGGAAGGTTATAGAGTAATGCCTATAGCTGAGGCTGCTAAAGAAGGTGATGTATTCTTAACTGTAACCGGTGATAAACATGTTGTTGATGTTGAACATATATTAACAATGAAAGATGGGGCATTTTTAGCTAACGCAGGTCATTTTGACCATGAAGTTAATATCTCTGAATTGAAACAACATACTTTAGAAATCAAGAGAATTAGACCATTTATGGACGAATATAAACTTGATAATGGTAAATCAGTGTATGTTTTAGCTGAAGGTAGATTAGTAAATCTTGTAGCTGCAGAAGGACACCCTGCATCTGTAATGGATATGAGTTTTGCTAACCAAGCTTTGGGTATTGAATATATTGTTAAAAATCAAGGTAAATTAGAGAAAAAATTACACACATTACCTGAAGAAGTTGATATGAAGATTGCTTCATTAAAACTTGAATCAATGGGTATTCAAATAGATACTTTGACTTCGGAACAAGAAGAATATTTGAATAGCTGGAAATAAATTTTTAATAGAATTTATTAATATAAAACCCGATTTGATAATTCAAATCGGGTTTTTAAATATGCAATAAAAAATTAAAATTGAAAAATTTTCATTTTTCTAAATTTTTCTTATTTGGTAGTGCATTTTGGACAATTGCATTTTTGAACAGTTTCTTTTGCTTTTGTACAAGCTGGACAAGTACAATCTTTTGTTGTTGTACATTTGTCACATTTGCAATTGTTTATTTGAGCTTTAGCTTTTTCACATTTTTTGCAAGTACAACCGTTTTCTGAACATTGAGGGCATTTGCAATTTGTTAATTGAGCCTTTGCTTTTTCGCATTTAGGACAAGTACAATCTTTTGTTGTTGTGCATTTATCACAATTACATTTTTGAACTGCAGCTTTAGCTTTTTCACATTTAGGGCATGTACAATCTTTTACAACTGTTTTTTCTGCAGTAACTTGAGGTGCAACAGGACATGCTTTTTGACAAGGTTTTGCGATAACAGCTGTTCCTACTAAACCTACAGCTAATAAAGTTAATAAGAGTTTTTTCATAATCTATTCTCCTTTCTGTATTTCAACATGAATATATAACTTTAAACTCAATTTGTAAATAGGTATTTTTAATTAAGTTGATAAGAGATAAACAGACAAATAATATAACTGTTTCTTATTCACTAAACAACCTACATGATTAAAAAAAGATTAATAATATAAATTCTATAAAAAATTGTATTATTATATAATTAGTTAGAGGTTGTTCTAACAACATTTTTATACCCAAACAAGAATGGAAAAATATTATGCAATATAAAGATTATTATGAAATTTTAGGCGTAAAACGGGAAGCATCTGAACAAGAAATTAAATCAGCATACAGAAAACTTGCTCGTAAATATCACCCTGATGTTAATAAAACTAAAGAAGCTGAATCAAAATTTAAAGATATTAACGAAGCTTATGAGGTTTTGGGCGATAAAGAAAAACGTCAAAGATATGATAGTTTAGGTTCAAACTGGCAAAACGGTGCAAACTATACCCCACCTCCAGGATTTGAACAATTTAATTTTAATTTCAATCAAGGTGGAGGTGCACAAAGCTTTGACTTTGGTGGCGGAGCCGGTGGTTTCTCTGACTTTTTCTCATCATTGTTCGGAGATTTTATGAGTGGGCAAGGTGCAAGCTCTGCAGGTGGTTTTTCAGGTTTTGATTTTGGTGGTGGTAGAACAAAACAAACTCGTCAGGCAAGACAATCGACTCAACCTAAATCAGAGGATTTGGATATTACAAAAACTTTAAATGTATCGGTAAAAGATTTAATAAGTTCAAATCCTGTAACAGTAAAATTTAATGATATATCTAAATGTACTCAATGCCCATCTAATGGTGGATTCTGCACACATTGTTCAGGTACGGGATTTGTCACAACGCCAAAGAGTGTTAAAGTTAAACTTCCTAAAAATGTATCCGAAGGTCAAAAAATAAGATTGAAAAATGAAGGTAAAGTAGATTCATACGGACGCAAAGGGGATTTGTACTTAGTTATTCATATTAAAGATTCTGAATACGAAATTGATGGTTCAACACTTGTAAAAGAAGTTGAAATCACTCCATATCAAGCTGTGTTAGGTTGTCAAAAAGAAATCATGACTCCGCATGGCAAAGTAAATATTAAAATTCCTCCAAAAGTTTCTTCCGGTCAATCTTTGCGTTTGAAAAAGCTAGGTTTACCTGATAAAAACGGTAGTTTGGGTGAATTGAAAGCAAAAATAAAAATTGTTATTCCAAAAGATTTAACTGAAAAAGAAATAGATTTATACAAACAACTTGCTGAATTAAGAGGCTAAGATGTACTGATAATTTGTTATTCAGCTTTTAATTAAAAATTTTTATTAATTGCTTGTAACGTAGTTTTGTTTGTACTACTATGAATTTGTTAAAAGATTATTTACGATAAGAAGGAGTTTAAAAATTATGGTAAATGTTGCAATTAACGGATTCGGTAGAATCGGTAGAAACACTTTAAGAGCTGCAATTGCAGAAGGTATTTTTGACAAAATTAACTATGTAGCAATCAATGACCCAGGTTTAAAA
>CAKUVB010000014.1 GCA_934693215.1 uncultured Candidatus Melainabacteria bacterium | reverse complement strand
ACTTCAAACGTATATTGACCCATTGCTGTTGCAATCATTGATTTTTCTGTTATGATTGGCTTTTTAATTATTTCATATAATCTTTCTTTGCTGCTCATTATTGTAACCTTTCTGTTATATCATTGATTGCAGATTCAGTAATAACTACAAAATCAGCTTCTAACAAATCTTTTACGTTTAAGTTTGAAGGTAATATCATTTTTAGAGTTGGAATATTACGTCCAGCTAATAGTAAGTTTTTGTTTTCATCTAAGTTTGTATCTGCGATTAAAAGAACTTTACCTGATACTTGTAATGATTTTAAAGAAGCAGTTAACAATTTTGTTTTTGGTTCAGAAATAGCAGAGAAATCTTTTACTACTACTAACTGAGCTTCTCTAGCAGACAAAGCTGATTTTAATGCTAATTTTCTAGCTTTTTGTGGCATAGCTAAATCATAGTTTCTTGGTTTTGGTCCAAATATAACACCACCACCTGCAAACAATGGAGATCTTGTTGAACCGGCTCTAGCTCTACCTGTACCTTTTTGTTTCCAAGGTTTTCTACCACCACCAGAAACTTCAGCTCTTGTTTTGCAATTTGCTGAGCCTTGGCGAGCATTATTTAATTGTCTTCTTAATGCAAGGTGCATAACATGTAAATTAGGTTCAACACCGAAAACTGCTTCGTTTAAAGTAATTTCGCCTAATTTTTCACCGTTTGTACTTAATATTTGTTTTGACATTTTTACTTTTCCTTATTAAATATACTGTCCGTTTAAACTGCTTACCGCTTGCTTTCGCTTTATATGGCAAGACCAGCCGATTTTTATGACTTGTCTGTCGATTTGAGTCCTTTAGTTTATTTCACTCTATGTAAAATTCACTTAGTTCCATTTTGTTCTTGATGGAGTGATTGTTACTAATCTTCCTTCACAACCAGGAACTGAACCTTTAATTAAAACTAGTTTGTTATCAGCGTCAACTTTAACTACTTTTAATTTTGTAATAGTAACTCTTTCGTTACCCATGTTTCCAGCCATTCTTTTACCTTTGATAACACGGCTAGGAGTTGTACCAGCACCGATAGAACCTGGTTCTCTGTGGTTTTTAGAACCGTGTCCCATAGGTCCTCTGCCAAAGTTCCATCTTTTTACAGTACCTTGGAAACCTTTACCTATTGATTGACCAACAACATCAACTTTTTGTACATCAGCTAATACTGACAAGTCGATTTCTTGACCAACTTTGTAATCTTGTGGATTATCTACTCTGAATTCTTGCAAATATCTGAAGTTGCTTAGGTCGTTTTTCTTGAAGTGACCGATTTGAGCTTTTGTCAAATGTTTTTCTTTAGCAGCAACAGTACCTACTTGGATTGCATTATATCCATCAGTTTCAACAGTTTTTACTTGAGTAACAACTATTTGATCTACCTTAATTACAGTAACAGGGATTGCCAAACCTTGTTCATCAAAGATTTGAGTCATTCCTAATTTTTTACCAATTACACCTAGTGTCATTTGTTTTTCCTTTCCGACATATAACAAGCCGTATGTTATAATACAAAATTCTTATATGCCATTCTTCTTGCGAGCGCTACCAATACCTTTAAGGATTTTCACCTTACGCCTTACTTTTGACGTTGTAGTTCACATTATCTGCATAATGCTATTAAGTTTTCAAAAAACTGATAAATTGTTGATTATAATTTTACTTCGATATCAACACCAGCAGGTAAGTCTAATCTGCTTAATTCTTCAGTAGTTTGTTGTGTTGGTTCATAGATATCGATAATTCTCTTGTGAGTTCTTAATTCAAAGTGCTCACGAGATTTTTTATCAACGTGTGGTGAACGCAATACACAATAAATACGTCTTTTTGTAGGCAAAGGAATTGGGCCTGCAACTTTAGCGTCTGTTCTTTTAGCAGTTTCAACGATTTTTTCAGCTGATAAATCAACTAATTTGTGTTCGTAAGCCTTTAAACAAACTCTTATTCTTTGTCTTTTTGTTGTAGTCGCCATTATTCATTCCTTTTTCATCTTGTAACTCAGAGCCAAACATAAATCTGACCCTACTATAATAAAAATCTAGCTATCATTTTCGGCTATAACTTTCAATACAGCAGTATAATCGTATTATAAACATATTTCATAGTCAACAGGGGAATTGAAACTTATTTTTAAAATTGTAATATTTCTTCAAAATAAGATTATAAATTATTAAAATCTTATCTTCACAACTTTTTTGCACTCACAAAACACAAATCTCATACTTTAGTTAGACAAAACTCTCAACTTTTGACGGATTGAGAATATTCAAATCCATTTTATTATAATAATAGATTGTATATTATAATAGGTACCCACAATAATGAATTTGCACGAAGAATGTTTATTGAATTATCTTAGATATCCGGATGAACTTTCACATACCACAGAATTGTTAAAACTTAACAATATGATTCTTGAACAAACTTTTTTAATAAAAAACATTTTATCCAAAAATATCAAACTCAATCTTTCTTCTGCTAAAAGCTAAAGGGAGAGTTTTATGAAATTTAATATTGATAAAAAGTTTATTGACTATGTTGCTTATATATTAATCGCAATATCAACAATATTTATTATTGCGTTTTTAATGCATAACAAAATTATTACCAACTTTTTTAATGATGCAGAAAACAAATCTTTTGATTACAGGCAATCATTATTAGTCAAACATAAACACCTAAAACCCAATAGCGATATTGTGATTCTTGCCATTGATAACACAAGTTATGAATATGTACTTGAGCATTATGGCGAATGGCCTATCTCAAGAAAAGTCTATGCCGATATTATAAATCTTATTGAAAAAGATAACCCAAAAGCTATCATCTTTGATTTAATGTTTATTAAATCATTTAAAAATGACCTTGCATCAGACACGTATCTTGCAAACACTATGGAAAAATATCCTAACATTTACACAGGAATTAGTTTTGATAACGAATCTTTTGATTTAAGAAAACCTATCAATCTACCTGATAAAATGAAGGCGAAAGTAAAAGTTGAAAACAAAAATTTTAACACAAACAATATTTTCTCATTCTCAAATTGTAGAGCAATTCTTTCTCAACTACTAAACAACGATACAAATGTTGGTATGATAAATATTAATCGTTCTAATGACGGTATCATAAGAACTGTACCAACTTTTGCAAGATACAAAGATGAATTTTACCCTTACCTAACCCTTATGGTTGGTAACTCTTATATTAACAAATCATACAACCCTGAATACATTATTGATAAGAAATCAAATCTAAAAAGTGGAGACCTATCAATTCCTATAACAAACAATGGGGAATGTGTACTAAATTGGTATGGCCCAGCACAACAAACTTATAAAAATATACCATTCTATAAATTAATTGAATTAACTAAAGGGAATAAAATCTCTGAAAACTACAACTTTAAAAATAAAATTATTTTTGTAGGAACAACTGCTCAAAGCTTATTTGATACTAAAAGTGTACCTGTGGATAAAATCTACCCCGGAGTAGAATTACACGCAACATATTTAAACAACATTATTGATAATTCATTTATCAAAAAAACATCTAATCTAACAAATACAATCATTATCACCACACTTATTATAATTATTACAACACTAGTATTTTTATCTACATCTTCATTATTTGCGATAATTTCAAGTTCATTAATCGCAACAGCATATTACATGGCATCATATTATGTTATGAAATATTTTAATCTTTGGATACCTGACATTATACCAATGTTTGCAATTCTTATGACATTTGCAATTTCTTATCTTGCAAAATACTTACTAAAATCAAGAGATTTTGAATACCAATACAAACTTGCAACAACAGACGGACTAACTGAATTATACAATCATAGATATTTTCAAGATACATTAAGAAAACAAATAGAAACAGCTAAACGCTACAATCAGCCATTTTCTTTAATAATTATCGATATCGACTTCTTCAAAAAGTTCAACGACTCATACGGACACCAATCAGGCGATGCTGTACTTAAAGGAGTTGCACACATTCTAAAACGTAATACTCGTGCTACAGACTTTGTATGCAGATATGGTGGTGAAGAAATGAGTATTATCTTACCTTATACCGACAGAGAAGAAGCTATAATAAATGCTGAAAGAATTTGTAAAGCAGTATCTTCTAATGTTTTCAAATTACCTAATAATGTCAACTGCCATGTTACAATAAGTCTTGGGGTTTCAACTTTCCCACAAGATGGTGAAACACCTCAATCTATAATAGAAAAAGCAGATAAAGCTTTATACTGGGCAAAAGAGCATGGTAGAAATCAAGTTGGAGGTATTGATGAACAATAAAGTTATTATAATAGGTGCAGGGCTTGCAGGAAGTGAAGCTGCCTTACAACTTGCAAAACAAAATATTGACGTTGATTTATATGAAATGCGTCCCGTTAAAACTACTGGTGCACACAAAACAGACAAATACGCAGAGTTTGTTTGCTCTAACAGTCTTGGTTCATCAGATGTTACAAATGCCAGTGGATTATTAAAAAAAGAGATGCAAATTCTTGGCGGAGAACTAATAAGTATCGCTTTTGATAATGCTGTCCCTGCAGGAAACGCACTTGCAATAGATAGAGAAGGTTTTTCAGAAAAAATAACCGAATTAATTGAAAACAACCCTCATATAAATGTTATTAAAGAAGAAATTACTGAAATACCTCAAGATAAAAATGTAATAATTGCATCAGGTCCTTTGACAAGTGATGATTTAGCAAATTCAATAAAAGATTTTACGAAAAACGAACATTTACATTTCTTTGATGCTATTGCACCTATTATAGAAAAAGATAGTATTAATTTTGATAAAGCATTCTATGCGAGCAGATATAACAAGGGTGAAGCTTCATATATAAATTGCCCGATGAACAAAGATGAATACGAAAAATTCTATAATTTTTTGATTAATGCACCAAAAATTGAACTTAAAGAGTTTGAAAAAAATGCAAAATTCTTTGAGTCTTGCCTACCAGTAGAAGTCTTAGCATCTAGAGGGGTCGATACATTACGTTTTGGACCTATGAAGCCTGTCGGACTTGTTGATGACAGAACAGGTGAAAAGAATTATGCAGTTGTTCAACTAAGACAAGATAATTCTGCAAAAACTCTGTATAACATCGTTGGTTTTCAAACAAACCTAAAATGGCCAGCTCAAAAAGAATTAATAAAACTAATTCCTGGATTAGAAAACGCAAATATAATGAGATATGGTGTTATGCACAGAAACACCTTTATCAATAGTCCACAAGTTCTAAATCCAACACTCCAAACAAGAAATAGAGAAAACTTATTCTTTGCAGGACAAATAACTGGTACTGAAGGTTATACAGAATCAATCGCTTCAGGACTATTAGCAGGACTAAATATGGCTAAATACATAAAAGGGGAAGAACTTTTGACACTTCCTACAGAAACAATGCTTGGAGCATTAATGAATTATATAACTAATCCTGAACAAACAAAATTCCAACCTATTAACTCAAATTGGGCTATTGTTAAGGAAATAGATTTACCAAAACAAATTCGAAAAAATAAAAAAGAAAAAAACACAATTCTTTCAAACCGCTCTATTGAAACTTTGACAGAGTTTTTAAAATAACTAATGCTAGAACAATGATAGTAATGTTTATATAAAATAAAAACTCCTGATAAAAATCAGGAGTTTATTAAACTTTTTAAAGTTTAATATCCAACTTATACTATCACTAATCTATCTTAAAATTTGTTGCATATTCTCTTTTATCTTCTGATTTTTGAGAATCTGGATAAACAGTTTGTAATGGAGAAGAATATGAAGTAGATTCATTTCTTCTTCTTTCTAACTGAACTTGTCCATTTTTAACAATTTGTTGTAATTGATTCAAGTTTTGTTCAAGGTTTGTCAAAACTTGTTCTGCATAAACTGATGCACCGTCTTGAATTCTTACAGCATCATCTTGAGCTTGAATTCTAATAGCTTCTGCATCATCAAGAGCTTTTCTCTTGATTTCTTCACAATCAGCAATTACTTGTTCTTTAATCTTATCTGCTTCTTTTTGAACAGCTAACAACAAATCTGATTCACTAAGAAGTCTGCTTGCTTCATTTTGAGCATCATTAATAATCTTTTCGGCTCTTTGTTGAGCTTCGTGTTGAATTTCATCTCTACGTCTTAATAAAGAGCGAGCATCTTGAACCTCTGTTGGCAATGACGCATAAATACGGTCTAAAAGTGATTCTACAACTTCTCTTTTTACTACAACCATATAATTTGAAAGTAGTGGAAACCCTTTGTCTAATGATTCTTCTAAAGCTCTTAATAAATCATATATTCCATTTTGTTGACCATTCATTCTTAATAAATCTCCCGATAACGATACTTGATATACTAAAATTTTACGACAAGTTTATTTTAAAAGTCAAATTAAATAAATCTATTATGTACTTTTATTTACATGCCAGCTAAAAGTCAGTTATAACAAAAGATTTAAAAACTTTTGCATACAAGGATTATTTAATTAGACAATTATTTTGCTCGTTCTCAATCCCTTTTCAGACATAATAAAAAAGGATTGGAATAAATCCAATCCTTTTTTATTAGCGGGAGACGAGGCTCGAACTCGCGACATCCTCCTTGGCAAGGAGGCATTCTACCACTGAATTACCCCCGCAGGTATGTTTTTATTATACATGGACAAATTTTTATTGCAAGCACTAATTTATTTTTTATATTTTTCTGCTAATTCTTTACGTTCATTAGTTAATATTTCACGCAAAATCTTCTTCAATACATTTATTTTTTCTGTAAATAAATAAACTCTATCATAATCTTCTAAATCATCTCTTTCTACTACTCGTCCTAGACTTTTTAATTTCTTAGCAAACCTTAATTGTTCAGCATGTGCATTTTGTTCTTCTTCTAGTTCATATCTTGCATCGTTCAAATAATCAATTTTATCTTGAATAGATTTTTTTCTTATAAATTTTCTCGTTAAATGCTCAATTTCTTCCATTCGTTTTTTTATATTAACAATATCAGAACTTGAAACATTTTCACTTTTATATAATTCATTTTGGAACCAATTATCTCGAGCAGTAGTATATTTTCCGTTAATAACCATTTTTTGAAACAATGCTGTATGCTTTGGTTGAGCTAATGTATCTAAAACATGTGTGTTTTCATGCATAATTGTAACCAATGAAGCTTTTGATTTTCCAAACATATTAGTAGGTATTTCTAATGTCACCCCATGAAGATTACCCCTTTCGTCATATATATAATCAGATGCCCCATCACAATCTTTGTATTTTTTACTCAAGGAATTTACTTTTATATTCTTTTTTTCAGGTAATAATTTGCCATACAGTTTTGAGATATCTTTTAATTTTGTTTTTTTATTGTCACCAGATAATTCTAAAAATGCATCAAAAAAATTGTCATTTAATCTGGATACAAGTTCTTTTCTATCCTGTATTGAACCTTTTGAAATATTATATGAAAATTTTACAGAATTAAAAACACGCATTATACAAAATATAATGCGTGTAAATATTTTAATTTGCTAGTTTTATTAAATTTTACTTTTCTGCAATCATTAATTTAATAGCATCTACTGCAGTTTTTATGGCAGAATCTGTATCATGTACAACCGGATTGTCTAAACCTGCCTTTTCTCTTTCTTGGTTTGCAATAACTAAAAATACAGAACCAACTTTAACTCTCAAATATGATGCAACTGTAAACAATGCTGCAGATTCCATTTCAGAAGCTAAACAACCGAGTTTAAGCCAAGCATTCCATTTATTAATCAACTCATAATTAACTGGCATCAATGCTGGGCTATGTTGTCCATAGAAAGAATCTTTACACTGAACTACACCTACATGATATTCTTTGCCTGAATTTTTTGCGGCTTGAACAAGTTTTGTTACGATATCAAAATTCGCTACTGCTGGAAACTCTATAGGTGCATATTCTTTTGATGTTCCTTCCATTCTTATTGCACCTGTAGGAATAACGATATCTCCACCTTTTACATTGATATCCATACCACCGCAAGTTCCAACTCTAATGAAATATCTTGCTCCAACTTTTACAAGTTCTTCTAAAGCAATCGCAGCTGACGGACCACCAATACCTGTTGAGGTTACGCTAACTTTTACTCCGTTCAAAAATCCAGTATATGTAACATATTCTCTTTTATCTGCAACTAATCTTGCGTCATCAAAATATTCTGCAATTTTTTTGCATCGTTTAGGATCTCCAGGTAAAATTACGTATTCACCAACATCACCTTCTTTAAGGTCAATGTGATACTGTTTTCCATCTTCTGCATATTTCATAATAAACACCTCATATAAAAATTAACACCCGAATTTTACCAGTAAATCAGGGTTATGTCAAACTCTATAAATAATCTTTAAAATCTTTTACTGGAACTATTTTATATCCACAATAATCTTCTGGTTGCAAATATTGCCCCGTTTTGAGAGATTTCACCAACGGATATCTTCGACAATACAAAGACCTAAACCAATAATATTTGCATTTATTGTCTATACCAAGCGATTTGCAAGTGAACAATATTTCATCATTTTCATTTTTACCTGATATATAAAATTTTCTTAAATGCTTATCTTGTTTTAATAAAACCACCAAATCATCTGACTCTTTTATAGGTTTATTTTCATTATAAAAAACAATGTTTCGACAACATCTTCCACATTGTCTACATTGTCCTTCTAGTTTATATTTTGGTGCAAATACCATACTAATAAATAATTTTAAACTTTTGAACAAATTATTTCTCCAATATTGATACAAAACGTAAGTTCTTATATTCATAAAAAGAATTATCTAATTCTGTTGAAAACTTAATTTTATCTCCCGCAATTTGTTTTTGTATATTAAATTCTTCAATTCCTTGATTTACAATAATCATCTTCCCAAAAATATTCAACAACGAATATACGTGCTCAAACAATTCTTTTGGTTGAAAATATTTATCAGGCAATCCCCAACACCTAAGCGGATATTTAGTTAAAAACGGCAATATCCAAACAATATAATCATATTCTTTATTAATATTTATAATATTATCAGGAATATAATTTGCACCTTGTAAATCCTTTGAATAATATTTTGCCACTTCATATCTTGAATAAAAATTAGAATATAACCTAAAAGCATCAAGTTCGACACCATCTATATAAAGTTCATTGCAATATTTTTTAAAGAAATTATATTCCGCAGAAACATAAAACCAATTTTTAGAACCAACATCTAACACTTTTAAATTTTCTTTAAATGAAATATCCATATATTTATCTAACATTTCTAATATAGATAAGTTTTGATAATAATTGGATATAGTGGAATTAGTTTTATAATTCCACATACTGTATTTAGATAATAAAAAATTTTCTTGTTCGGAAAGCTCCTTATCCAAAACGTATTTTTCTTCATTTTGTTCTACATAATTTTTTCTTGAAAATCTAAATTTATTCCTTAAATAAAAATCAAACGTATTTTTTATATTATCTAACATAGGTACATAATATCATAACTAAAAATTTTGCATTAAAAAAGGATTGTCCTTTGATGAACAATCCTTTTTCTTTATTCTAAATAGAAGAATTAGAATGTAAATCTTACACCAACATTAGCATTGTTGCCTAAGTGAACATCTTTACCACCACCAACAACAAAATCTAATGCTTTGTAACCAACACTAGCTTCTGCTCTTGCTGTAGGAACAATTGAACGAACATCTGTTGCTCTATTGTTATAACCTAATTTAGCAGCAGCACCAGCACCAGCTTCTGCATTAACTCTTACACCATTATCAAATGTATGTTTGAATTTAGTCATACCTGATAATTCTGGAGCAAAGAAACCGTGAAGGTCATTATTTACTTTTTGCATTTTTGTATGTAAACCAACTTCTGGTCCAACAGAGAAACCAGAACCTAATTTATAATCATAACCAGCACGTAATTTTAAACCACCTTTTACGTCATCATTTTTCTTACCTAAGAACATATCACCACGAACATTTGTATTACCTTTTTCAACTTTCGCAGTTACAGTACCAGCATTACCAACTTCTTTAGAATTTACATAACCTAGACCATAAGTAACTTTTGTTTCAGGTTTTAGTCTTGGATCTCTAACCATTTTTGATGTTGAATTATATGCGAAATCACCATTTAAAGTATTATTATTAATTTTACCTTGGAATACAGCTCTTGTACGAGTTACTTTTACCATACCTTTAGGTGCTTTTTCACCAATTCCTAACATTTGTTTTGCTTGAGCAAATGTAACAGTTGCAACAGAATCACCCTTATGTGTTGCAGCTTTTACTGTATTAACAATTGAATCATTTTTTGTCATAACTTTAGCAGTTTTTTGTGCATGTGAAGCTACACTTGATGTAGCAATAGCTAGGGCAGCTAACCCAGTTCTTAAATTCATATTATAACCTCCTTAATACTCTGTACTTAATACGTACACTTACTAAAAATTTCAACATTTTTTTTTTTGCTAGTGTACACTATACACATTTACAAAATGTTACAAAACCTCTGTAAGTCAAATATACAATGACTTACAGCACAAAATTATTTGTTTTATAAATTTAATTCACGACTCAAAAATACATAATTTTTAAATAAAGAATTCATGAATTAAAACTGTGTTTTATATATTAAAAATGTTATTTTAATCTCTCAAGAATTTTCAAATATTCTTTTTGAGATTCAAAAACAACCTCAGATATAAAATTAATAAAAGGTTCAAAATTATTGTGATTAGATTCTTGTAAAACTCTAATATAATCTGCCCTTAAAACAGGTGGAATTATAGTTATATTATACCCAGCTTGTAATAATGCTAAGTTCATCAATAATCTTGCAACTCTTCCATTACCATCTATAAAAGGATGGATATTAACAAATATTACATGCAACATTGCTGCAAATTTTATAGGGTGCATATCCATTTTCATTTGAGGAATATTTTTAACAAATTCATTCATTCTATTTTCAATTTCATCAGGCTTTGGAAAATCTATATCAGCCCCTGTTACAATAATGGATTTATTCCTATAGATTCCTGCTTGTTCTAAATTAATTTTGTTATAAAAAAGTTTATGTAAATCTTTTATATTTTCTTCTGTAATAGTATTTGTTTTAACAAGTTCTATAAGTTTATTAAAAGCTTGTGCATGACCTATTGCTTCTAAGTGATCTTTCATAGGTTTACCACTAATAGTTAAACCATCTTCTAAAACAACTTTTGTTTCAACTAAATCCAGAGTATTACCTTCAATTGCATTTGATGAGTATGTAAGACCAATTTTATAATAATTCTGTATTTGGCTAAGAGCATCTTGAGTTAATGGTCTATATCCGTCAATCTTAGCTTTATATATTTCATTATCTTTAAATCGATTTTGATACATACGATATTCCTCAAATATATTTTAACATGAAATCAATACCGCTAATCTAATATTTATCAACAAAACAATTTTTGTGCGTATTAATAAAACACAACAAATTAAATAAAGCACTAAAAAAGCCAGTCTATGACTGGCTTTTAAAATTGGGCCCGGAGGGATTCGAACCCACGACCAAAGGATTATGAGTCCTCTGCGCTACCGCTGCGCCACAGGCCCTTGTGGCATGTTGTCATTTATATGACTGTTTCAGTTTATCATCTAAATACTACAAAATCAAGATATTTATTATAATTTTTTATATATTCATTTTGAAGTATAATTACTGGCATGAGAATTAATAATATTTCACTAAAAAATTACAGAAATTGCAAAAATATTAACCTTGATTTTTCTTCCGATAAAATTTTGATTATTGGAAAAAACGCACAAGGTAAAACTAATATTCTTGAAAGTATTTATTACCTATCTCAACTAAAATCCCCACGAACATCTAATGTTAAAGAACTTATCAAGTTTGATACAGAAGGGTTTTCAATAGAGGCTCAAATTAATAAATCAAACACAGATATAGACATGGCAATTGTTTATGAAAATTCTAAAAGGACATTAAAACTTAACGGGCTTAAAACTACACCTAAAAATTTTAAATCAGTTTTAAAAACAGTTTTGTTTTCTACAGAAGATTTGATGTTACTAAGAGGTTGTCCACAAGATAGACGAAATTGGCTGGATAGAGCTATCTCACAAATTTATCCAGCTTATGATGAAAGACTAAACAAATATGAAAAAATTCGGATTCAGAAAAGTAATCTTTTAAAACTTCCTGAAATAAATAATGAACTTTTAGACGTGTATAATTATCAATTAGTAATTACAGGTTCAAATATTATATTATTAAGGCAAAAATTTATTCAAGAACTTAAATCACATGCCATAATTAAACATAGTAATATTGCTGAATTTGAAAACTTTGATATTGAATATTCAGTAAAAGAAAACAAAATAGAAGATATTGCAAAACATTTAGAAGATGAACTAAAAGAACGCAGAGCTGAAGAAATAGCTCGAAAGCAGGCATGTGTTGGACCTCATAGAGATGATATTATTTTTTATATTAACAACAAAGATGCAACAAAATTTGCCTCACAAGGTCAACAAAGAACTGTTGTTCTGGCTCTAAAGCTTGCTGAAATAAATCTTATAAAAGAAAAATTGGGAGAATCTCCAATCTTATTGCTTGATGATGTATTAGCTGAGCTTGATGACATAAGACAAAATTATCTATTAAAAACAATAGAAACCGAAACCCAAACAATCATTACATCTGTAGATACATTATTATTTGATAATAATTTCCTAAATAACGTAAATATCTACAATATTAAAAAAGGAAATATTGATTAAGTAAATTTTCACTTAATATATTATAAAATTTTCGATTTTAACAAATGTTTATGATATATTTGTATAGTATATAGTATGGGGTTGGAGTCCTTGAACTCAAAAAGTATAAAAAAGAATATTTTAATAATTTTTATTATGCTAATAGTACAGTTTTGTACTTCATTTTCTACTGCCTTAGCTGAAAACAATTATGAATATGATGACGATGCATTTACTCCTATTCAATATGTTAGTAATGTTCAGGTTGTAGGGGCAAACGCTGTTTCTCCAGACTATATTATTTCAAAATTCAACCTGCATGCCGGAGATGTTTACAAACCTGAAAGCGTACAAGCAGGGTTAAAAAACCTTTATCAATTAGGTTTCTTTACAGACAGAATGAAGGCTATACCTATAGAAAATAAGGACGGCTCTATAACAATAAAAATTGTAGTAGAAGAAAACCTTCCAGTCACAAATGTGACAATAGAAGGTAACTCTGCAGTTTCGACCGAAGAACTTATGCAATATATGATTCCGTTAATTGGACAACCACAAAAGATCGGAAAAATTAACGAGGCAATTGAAGGTATCAACGACTGTTACAACTCCAAAGGCTATATATTGGCTCGTGTAAGTGCAATTTCTGATGACCCCGATGGTACAATTAACGTAAATATTGTAGAAGGTGAAATCAACAAAATAATGATTGCCGGAAACAAAAAAACAAAAGAGTATGTTATTGCCCGAAACATTATGACAGAACCTGGAACTGTGTATAATGATAATATTATTAAAAAAGACTTAGTAAGATTATATTCTACACAGGCTTTCAAAAATGTAGATAGAAGTATTGAGCCTTGTGAAGATGACCCTAATAAGTTTAATGTAACTATCAATGTAGAAGAACAAAGAACTGCAACAATATCATTAGGTGGTGGTCTTGATTCACACACAGGTGCATTTGGTTCAGTTGGGGTAAGTGATAACAACTTTAGAGGTGTTAACCAAAGACTAGCAATTAATGGCTTGGTTGGTTCAGGTATTATTATGAGTGACTCAACCATCAAAGACCACATGAACTTACAAGGTGAATTGAGTTTCTTTGAACCATATTTCTTAAATGCTGATAATTCTTTTATGAGCAAATTATTTTATAGAAGTTTAGGTAGTTATCAAGTTCCTCTTGCGGTAGAAGAAAGATTTGGTATTGAAGCTACTATTGGACACAAAATAAAATCTAATGAACATCTATCTTCAACATTATCTTTCGGTCTTGAAAAAATCAATGTTATGGAAGGTGATAGAAATACAATCTCTAATATGTATGCAGCTAAAGGTCTTGATATAGCTCAACGTGCAAGACAACTGCAAGGTGGGTTATTCTTCAATGTCAGTCCGGGAATTGTGTATGATACAAGAGATTCTGCTCTAAACCCTAGAAACGGTGTATTGGCAACTGCTAGATATGATGAATCCTTCGGTTTTGATGAATTCAATAAAACTAACGGTAAACTATCAGGTATGGTAAAACGATTTATACCGATAGCTAAGTTCTCATCATTATCATTCACTGCCAGAGCCGGTGGTAAAATACATGGTGATAACATGCCTGAAGTTATGGCATATAGACTTGGTGGCCCATATACCATTAGAGGTTACAAGGTTAACGGGGTTGGTACTGGTGATGCTTTCATAATGGGTTCTGTAGAACTTGCAACTCCAGTATTCTTCTTAGATAGATTAAAGGCAAACTTCTTTAAAAATTTACGTTTAACATTCTTTGTTGATGCAGGTAAATTATTTAGACCATATATTACAGACACGTTGTATGATAGACCAATGCAAGCTATTACAGCTGGTGTAGGTTTAAAACTATATATTCCGGGTGTAGGTCCATTATCAGTTGATTACGGTATTCCGATTACAAATCCTGGTCAATACGGTTCTAAAGGTGGATACTTCACATTTGGTGTTGGTGACTTAATGTATTAATTCATAAGGAGAAATATGATGAAAAAATTAAAATTAGCAGTAATGACATTAGCGATATTGTTATTTGCAGGTAATATTGCTTCTGCAGAAGGAATCGGATACATTGATTATCAAAGAGTTGTTGAATCTACTCCATTTGCAAGAGATGCGATGAAGGCAATTGATGCTAAAGCTCTTGAACTACAACAATATCTGGTTGATAAAGAAAAAGAATATAAGGCTATAGATACACCTGTTCAAAAGAAAAACTTTCAAGATAAAGTAGCTAATGATTTTAAAGCTAAAGAATCTGCATTTTTAAAACAAAAAGTTAAAAGTGAAGACGAAATCTACAACAAAATAAAAGAAGCTACAAAAACTATTATGGTAGAGCATAAATTAAGTGCCGTAATTAGTGACAGAGCCGTATTTGTTGGTGGTGTAGATGTTACAAACCTAGTTATTGATAAGTTAAAAGGTGGCAAGTAATTTGAGATTAGTTGATTTAATTGAGAAAAAGCAACAAGGTTTAGCCCATTCTCAAGAAGAAATTAATTTTATTATAGATTCAATGCTAAAAGACCATGCTCCGGATTATCAAATCAGTGCTTGGTTAATGGCTGTGTATTTTCAAGGTTTAACTGAAACTGAAACTATATATGTTACAGATGCTCTAATACAATCCGGAGAAGTTGTAAACCTTGACGATATGTCAAATAATATTATTGATATACATTCTACTGGTGGGGTAGGTGATAATGCAACTCTTGCTCTAATACCTATTCTTGTAGCAGCAGGTATACCAACCATAAAACTTCTTGGACGTGGACTAGGAAATTCAGGCGGTACAATAGATAAGCTTGAATCTATTCCAGGATTTAGTACAAATATTGCTATTCCTGATATGATTAAACAGTTAAGAGATTCAAAGTTTGCTATTTCCTCACAAATTCAAAATATAGTACCGGCGAATAAAACACTTCAAGTACTTAGATATGCAACATCTACAAATGCGTCTATTCCATTAATTGCATCATCTGTTGTTGCAAAAAAAATAGCAACAGGAACTAATAATATTATTATTGATATTAAATACGGTTCAGGAGCAGCAATAAAAAATATCGAAGATGCACATAAATTATCTGATTTGATTATAAAAACAGGTAAAGCTTTTGGTAAAACAATTACTACTCTTGTAAATTCTATGGACGAACCTCTTGGCCGAGCAATAGGAAACTCTATTGAATTGATAGAGGCTATTGAATTCTTAAAAGGTCGTATCCAAGATAGCGATCTTGCAGATTTAATTTATAACATCGGGTCAGTAGCTCTTATACAATTAAAACGTTATGATTCAAAAGAAAAAGCAATTGAGTATTTAAAATATTTAGTAACATCAGGTTTAGCACTTGAAAAATTTAGAAATATAATTAAAACTCAAAAAGGTAATGAAAAAGTAATAGATTCTTATGATAAATTTGAATTGCCTATGCATAAAATAAAATGTGAAACAAATCAAACAGGTAGAGTTACTCATATTAATGCTTACAAAATTGCCTATGCTTGCCGTTTGCTTGGCGGTTCTAGAGATAAAATCATTAACAATATTGATAAAAGTGTTGGCATATTCTTGAATAAAAAAACAAAAGAATATGTAAATTCCGGAGAAACATTATTCACATTATATGCCAATGATTTAAATAAACTAGAAGAAATAAAAGAATATTGTTATGATGCTTATTCAATTTCTCAAGAATAAAAAGTATTTAGATTTATAAGGAACGACTAAAATGTTTAATAGAAAAATGGAATATGTTATTAAATCAGTACCAACAGACGATAAACAACTTTTAGAAGATTTGTTAAATGAAATGTCAGAAGCAGGTTGGGATTTATATACAATGCACGAAGTCGAAGGTGAAGATGACGATTATCAGTACAACTGCATCTTTATGAGAGAAAAAGAACAATCTGATGAAAACGAACCATTTGACAAAATTGTAAGAGTAAACAATTTTAAATCACAAATGGAAAAAATGCTTGCATCTTCTTCTACACCTTATGAAACATGTAAAGAGATAACTTCAAAAATCAAAGAACAAAAACAAAAGATTGCACAAATTAAAACAAATCTTGAGAAAGAAGAACTATCAGCAAGAGACACTTTGAATAGACAAATGTCAGAAGCTCTCGAAAAATTAGAGCAATTAAAACAAAATTTGACAAGAGAATTATCTCCAGGGGTAATGTATTCAAGAATTGGAGAAGAAAAATTTACTGTTAATTTAAGTGAAGAACTTATTGATATCGTGAGTCCGGATTCAGAAGACGATTTGTTATCAGAAACAGTAAAACTTCGTCAAAAATTAACAGATGAACTAGGATATGTTCTTCCAAAAATGGTATTTCAAGATGATGATACATTAGAACCTTATGAATTTGCAATTAATGTTCACTCTTTAAATGTGTATCAAACTGTAGCTATACCTGAACATAAAGCATTCTTTAAAGAAGAATTACATCTTGAAAAGAAACCTAAAGGAACTATTATTTCAAAAGATATTATTACAGGAAAAGATATTTGGTGGATTTCAAACGAAGAATGCAAAGATTTTTGGTCAGAAGGCTGGAGTCCAATAGAATATATAACAAGAGCAATTGAATTTGTTGGAATAAAATATGTTGCTGAAATACTAGATTATAGCGATATTAACAGATATGTAACTCTTGTAGAAAAAAGAAATTCGTTTGTGATAAATAATATAATTCCGGATTTTATTACTCTTTCTGAATTAAAATATATTCTAATAAACTTAATTAGAGAAAGAGTTTCAATCAAAGATATTGATTATATTTTTGAAAAAATAAATGATTTTTCTGATGAGCCTTCAAAAGATGGTTTACTGGATAAAATCAGATTATCACTTGCTAAAACAATATCTAAAGATATAACTTCCAGAGGTGATGTTGTAAAAGCTATTGAATTTAGTGCAGATACTCTTGATACTATGTTTAAGCTAACGGAATCTGAGGACGAAACTGTTATAAAAGTTGATGGAAAAATTGCAGAAAAACTTGCTAAAAAGCTTTCTAAAATAGCTAAAAACAACGAAATTGAGGATATTTTATTAATAGTACCAATGGAAATTAGACACATGACATTCTCTATTTTCTCAGAGTTTTTAAACAATATAACAGTTGTTGCTCATGAAGAACTTACAAATACATGTCCAATAAAAGTTGTTGATGTATTGTAATTATTTTTCGATAATATGATTTGGTGAAATTTCCATTATATTATAGAATTTTTCCAAAATAGATTGTAATCTTTCAGAAGTTGGATTCTTTTCATTTTTTACGAGAGTTTCCAACTCTGGATTATATTCTTGTGTAAAGACAAAAGTATCCCCATTTTTGCATAATGAATCTAAAGCTCCTTTTGGAGTATCATTTTTTCCACATAACATAGAAAAATCTGCACCTTCTTTTTCTAGGACATTACCTATTTCACAAAATAATCCAAAACTTTTATTGTCGTTTACTTTGCCTCCAATAATAAATGCATTTGCAACACCCTTTTCATCTTTTTCTTTTTTTATTAAATCAGCAATTTTTTCTAATAGATTATGAGTTCTCTGTTCTGGAGCAAGATGTACCATTGTATCGTTGATATCAAGAATTGAACATGTGTTTGCATATTGAGAATACATCGGAGTTGTTGAAGTAACTTTGTTGCAAAAACTATAATGAGGAAATGTTCCAACTTCTTTCATTCCTTTAGAACTTACTAATTTTTCAAATTCTTTTGGGTTTTTATAAATAATTTTTATTGGGGCTTGTATGTTTAATGACATGATAAAATCCTTATATACTGTTATACAACATACATCAAAATAAAATTTGTTAAATTATTAAAAATTTGTAACATCATTATTACTTGAAAGAATATGAATAAAAAAGCGGGTCAGAGGATAAATCCTCTGACCCGCTCATATAATAGAATAAATCTATTTATCACCCTGTATTCTCATTGCATAGAATGAACGTATTACAAAAACTATAGCAATTAGTAAAAATACTACACCAGCGACTTTTGCACATTCTCTAAAGCTAGGGCTGATTGCAATTTCCATTGCTAACAAACCAAATAATGTTGTAAATTTAATTATTGGATTCATTGCAACAGAAGAAGTGTCTTTGAAAGGATCACCTACAGTATCACCAACAACGGCTGCATCATGTGCTGGAGAGCCTTTGCCCTGTCCTTCAATAGCACCTG
>CAKUVB010000013.1 GCA_934693215.1 uncultured Candidatus Melainabacteria bacterium | reverse complement strand
GTATACTCTTTAGTAGCTACTGTATCATCACCATAATTAACATGTAGAGTCTCTTTTACTCCATCAGTTCTAATTGTTTCTTGATAAAATTCCATTTTATTACCAGTATTATCAAATTTTTCTATTTTACTAATACTTTTTCGGTATTCATCTGGTTGGCTAATTTGAGATCTTACGACTTTTGAACCATCAGAAAATTCTTCTACGATTTTGCCATCAACTTTTTCTCGGTTTACCAAAGTAGGTTTTGGTTCTGTTTTTGCAGATACTTTTGTGTTCTTGCCTGCTAAATCATAATCCATTGTTACTTCTTCTCCGGTTGTATTAGTTTTTGTTTGAACTCGTTTTCCTGAAAGTGCATCAAATTCAGTTTTTCTAACAGAGCCATCTAATTGTTCAACCTCATAAGATTTCACATTACCATTAGGAGCTTTTATAGTTTTCATTCTTGTACCATTTTTATTAACAGCAACTTCTTGAATTGTTCCATCTTTCAATTTTGATACACCTTTTTTAGTTGATTTTGCATTTGATAAATCAGCTTTAGTTTTGGTTAATTGTTCTGTTGTTTCTGCTAAAGCTTTATCTTTTGTGGCTAATTCTCCTTGAGTATAAGCTAAACTTGCATTTGCATTTTTGAGTTGTTGAGTTGCAGTCTGAACTTCTTGACTAAGTCCTGTAATCCTAGCTGATTGACTAGATGCAGTTTGAGTCAATTGTTCAATTTGACGAGAACCTTCTTCTGCAACTTCTTTTATAGCTTTTACGGCACTTTCTTTTTTGACACCGCCAAGCATTGATTTTTCTAAACCATTTACTGCAGTTTCAGCAAGTCTGTTTAAATTAGCCATTTATATATTTCTCCTATTTTTGTAAAATCGCCATAATTTATACAAAAATAGATAATATATAAAATTGCCCCGCCACGCCATATCATACCATATCAGATATGGCATTATAACTGAATTACAGCTTTGTCAAATCCAGCTTAATATTTAGTTACAATTAGATTTTATTACATTTTGTAAACAAGATTCTCTTTTCTGAAATTCTCTAAAAGCGAAAAACTTTATATATACATAAGAGAGTACCCCAGTTAAAAAGAGAGTGTATTTGTCGTGAAAAGATTTATCCTAACTGTATTATGTACATTATTTATTAGTGTAAGTCCTGCTTTAGCATACAATATGAATCATTTTACTAACGATTTCAAAGTTTCTGATGCATTAGTTTTATTAGAACGAGCTGGAGCTGACGAAGTTTTTGACAATCTTCAAGAAAATTCCGTTAAAATTATGTTCTATGATTTGTCACTACTTTCTTACTCATACAGATATCATTACGCAATTAATGGTGAAAACAATATGGGTGAAAGATATATTTTAATCAATACAAGATACAAGAATTGTTCTACAGAAGAAATAGCTTGTCTAATAGCTCACGAAAGTTGTCACAAGGCAAAAGTTGCAACACTTGCAGAAGAAACCCTTGCAACACAAACTGAAGCAAAATATTGGTTAAAACTAAAAAAGCCTAACAAAGTCTATAACGCATCTGATTTGAAAGATAGACTTGATAACCTAGCTTATTTATACAGTCATTCAGACAAAAACAATAACAAAATTGAAGAAAGAATTGCAAACAGCGATTTTTACAGAAGTCAATTATCATTAAAATAAGGATAACCACATAAATATAAGTAGCTAAAAAGGAACTCCTAAAGAGTTCCTTTTTTGAATAAATCTATATTACTTATTAACCTTCTAAAGATTGATATCCCGATTTGTGAGATTTTAAAGTTACTCCACGTTTTGAAGATTGAATAAATTCAATCATATCATCTACATATTTGTTTTGAGGAAGTTCTTTTCTAATTTTTTCAATAGCTTGAGAAGTGTTTAATTCTTCTGATATCAAAAGTTTGAAAGCTTCGTTTGCAACAGTTCTTTCTTCTTGAGAAACTCCTCTACGTTTTAGAGCAACAACATTCAATCCACGAGGAACAGGAGGTCTGCCTTCACCTTTAGAGTATGGAAGAATATCTTGACGAGCAGCAGAAAAACCACTAATAATTGCCATTTTACCAATTCTAATATTTTGATGGAATACACTCATTCCACCGACAAAAGCTCCAAAACCTACGTGAACATGTCCACCTAGTGTTACAAGGTTTGCTAAAATGACTTCATCTTCTAATACACAGTTGTGTGCAACGTGAGAACCAACCATCAACAAACATTTTTTACCAACTCTTGTTGTAAAATCTCCACAAGCTGCACCTCTATGAATAGTAACATTTTCTTTTATGATAGTTCCATCTCCGATTACAACCTTGGTATCTTCACCTTTGTATCCCAAATCTTGAGGTTCTGAACCAATTGTTGCAAAAGGTGATATTGTACAACCTTCACCAATTTCAGCACATTCTATATAAGCATTTGCTATAACTCTTGTCTTTGAACCTATTTTTACATTTTTACCAATAACAACATTAGGCCCGATAATTGCATCTTCTGCGATTTGTGCTGAAGGATCAATTATTGCAGTTTTATCTATCATAAATCTCTCTCCATATTTGTACTCTTAACAGAATAAGTATATTACAAATAATCCTAATTTACGGTTTTATTTATATTATTTTAATATGCACTCATTTTATTCGTTATAACAACTATTATGTCATTCTGAGCCATAAGTTCATTTTTGGCGAAGAATCTCATACAAGCCTTGAATTAGATTCTTCGGGTTTCGCCCTCTGAATGACAGACTTTTTGTTCAAATCTCATAACAAACTGTCTTTATGCTATCATACAAATATGGAAGAAATTTTAGACGTTACAATTGAACAAATATCCAATCTCGGAAGTGGAATTGCAAAAGTTGACGGAATGGTAATTTTTGTTGAAAACACTTGTCCAAAAGATAAAGTTAGAATTCAAATAACAAGGAAAACCAAGACTTATGCAATAGGAAAATTACTTGAAATACTTGAACCATCTCCGCATAGAGTTGAGCCAATTTGTCCAATGCAAAAAGTTTGTGGAGCTTGTCAAATCCAATTCATTGACTACAAATACCAACTTGAACTAAAAAAACAAATTGTTGAGGACTATGCTAGAAATTTAGAAATAAAAGTCGGTGACACAATTCCTAGTCCACAAACGACTGAATACAGACACAAAATACAATACCCAATTTCAGAAACTCAACATTCAAAAAGAATTCTTGCAGGTTATTACAAACCAAAATCACACGAAATAGTTAATATTAAATATTGTCCTATTCAGCCAAAAATATGCGACGACATTATCGACTACATAAGAGAAACTGCTCCAAAATATAACATTAAAGGCTACAAAGAGAAAAAACATGCCGGAGATTTAAGACATGTAGTTATCAGAGCATCAAAATCAAATGGTAAAAACTTGGTTGTACTCGTAGTGAACGCTACCAAAACCTTTGACAGACTTATTAATTTTGCAAAAGATATATACAATCGTTTTAACGAGGTTTCAGGAGTATGCGTAAACTTTAACAGTAAAAAAACTAACCTAATATTATCAGACAAAACAGAACTTATTTGTGGACAAGAGTTTATAGAAGAAAAACTATGTGATTTTACTTTTAAAATAGGGGCAAACACATTCTTCCAAGTTAATCCTCAAAGTGCAGAAAATATTTTTCAATACGTAAAAAATTACATACGAACAAACTTTGATTCCCCAACTCTACTTGACACTTACGCAGGAATTGCGGCATTTGGTATAGTAATGAGTGACATCTGTAAAAAAGTTGTAAGTGTAGAATCAAATAAAGAATCAATTATTATCGCTGACAAAGTTTTGAAAGATAACAAAATAAAAAATGTAGAATTACACAATATGGATACTGCAAAATTTTTAGAAAAAGAAATTTCTTCTAAAAACCGTAAGTTTGATATCACAATACTTGACCCGCCACGTAAAGGCTGTACTCAAGAAAGCCTAGACAGAGTTTTGGACGTCACAAAATCAAAAATCATATACGTAAGTTGTAACCCACAAACATTAATACGTGACATTGAATACCTTAAAACAAAAGGTGCTAAGGTAGATTTTATCCAACCTTTTGATATGTTCTGTCACACATACCATACAGAATGCGTTACAATTATTGATGTTGAATAACAATTTTTTGAGGTGGTAATTTCTGGTTTATAAACTGAATTGCTTTTGCTCTACATTGTGCATCTTGTTTAAGTATTAACATACCATTTGTAGTTGAATTTGTATTGTTTATAATAAACTGCCCTTTTGAGAAAGTTTTTAGCATAACTTCCTGACAAACTGCATATTTATCTCTTTTACTACACATTACTAATAGAGGCGTTGTTCCTAATCTATAATCATATATATTTAACCCCTTCAAATTTTGATACGGAGTTAAAAGAACCATAGCATGAGGTTTTGGATTAATCATTTGAGCATATATTACACCTGTATTTGCTCCGATATCACCACCAATTATTGCATAATTATTAAATGAGAATTTCTTAGAAGTTTGTTTAACGTAATTAACAACAGCTAAAACATCATAAGGATATTTCGCAAAAGATTTATTTGACATATACATCCAAGATTTCATTCTGAATTTGATATCTTTATTGCTTAACCCATGTCCTCTTAAATCAATAGCAATTACACCATAACCTTGTTTTGCAAAAGTTTCTGGCAAACTTCCCCACGAAGAACTTGAATACCCCAAAGAGTGTAACATTATAATTGTTGGAAAATTTTTCTGTTTTCCTTTTGGATACAAAAGTTTAGCCTTTATCACAAAATTATCTTTTGTTTGAACTTCGATAATTTTTGTTTTGATTGGTGATTTTGGTTTTGCAGATGAGGCTGCAGCAAAAACTCCTGTTGCCGTAAATACAAGAACCAACACAAACAATAAGATTTTTTTCACCATATGCTACCCTCTAAATTTCAAAATCATTATAGCATAATTATTAAAAAAATGTTACAATTAGCAAAAATTATAGCAATTTTTTGCAGATAAATACGTTATTATATATATAATATATATTTTGTAAATAAAAACAGGAGAAATTATGACAGTTTCATTGGATACTAACATAGTATATCTCAAGGATAGGCTAAATATTAATACCGGCCGTTCCGGTAATTATGCCAACAAATCAGTTGATGACGTTATAACTGAGGAAACCAAACAAGGTAATCAAACGGCTGTTAATTACAAGCGAGAATTATTTGGAAATGTTGATGAACTGATTGAAGGATTTAAACTTGATAATCCTACAAACAAATATAACGTAATCAATTCCATGTCAGAAGATCAAATGGAAAAACTTTTACCTCTTCTTGAATCTGAAGATTTGGTACTTGGGCTAAACTTTTTCACTCAGGATAAATTACTAAAAATGTTTGATAAAGTTCCGGCAGAAGAAGCTGTTAATGTCGCATTACAAACTTATTCTCTTGAACAAATTATTGCAATGTTACCAATGGAGCAATTAGAGAAATTTTTCTATAGTAATGACGTAGAGAAAGAACAGGTAATCAAACAATTAACACAAATGCCAACAGAAATGCTTATTCAAATGGTCGAAAGCTTTACTGGAGAACCTGCAGAAGAAACAGATTCTTTAGCACTTATTCAATCTATTGCAAATCTACCTGATAAACAATACAAAGAAACAATGGCAAATATGGACCCCGCAGTACAAAGTCAAGTTGTTTACCAAATGGCACACGAAGACAAAAAGATTTTAGAAGTATTTGATAATTCTGCCTACACAGAAATGTTACAACGTCTGCAAAAACCTGATATGGTTAAATCAATGATAGGTCTATCAGATGAATCCTTGCAAACAATGGTTCAAGAACTACCTAAAGACTTATTCGCAATTGTTGCAACACAAATTGACACAAAAGAACTTGCAAAATATTTAATGTCTGATTGTCAAAATGTTATAGAAAAACTAGGAACTAGATTCTAACCCTCTGACAAAGAATCCAAAAGCATTTGCAACGCACATTGAGTGAACTCTTGTTTCATGCGAATTCTATCAAACTTAGGGTTTAGTTTGAACTGTTGCACTACTGATTTATAACGATTTGTTATACCAACATACATCAAACCTATAGGTTTTGTTTCGGTATCACCTGTAGGACCGGCAAGACCTGTCGTTGAGATTGCAATGTCAGCTTTTGTTTTGCGATACAAGCCTTGTGCCATTTCTCTTGCACATTGTTCACTAACTGCACCATATATTCTCAAAGTTTCATCTTTTACATCTAAAAGAGCTTTTTTTGATTCATTTGAATAAGTTACAAAATTAACCCTTATATATTCAGAACTACCTGAAATATCTGTTAATCTTGAACTTAAAAGTCCTCCGGTACAAGATTCCGCAACAGATATAACCAATGAATGTTCCTTTAATATCTCTGCTATATTTTTTTCTAGTTTTAAGTTTCGTTTAAATTTGTTATTAAATATCATAGATTAAATTTATTTCATAAGAAGTATAATGTCAATATGTAAAATATATGATTATTTCACTTGACAGAAACCATAAAAAAGAGCATAATCAGATTATATACATAATACATTAAAGGGAAAAGATTTATACTTTTCTCTTTTTTTTGGGGCTATAATATAACTATGATAGAAACAGAACAACAATTTTTGGCTAGACGGCCTCAAAGACTTTGCAAAATGTGTGGAAAATGCTGTAGAGTAGTTACAGCATCTATTTCTTATGAAGAATTGACAAAAAAAGCAAAAGAAGGAGATAAAGAATCCCTTGAATTCCTTGAACTGTTTGAACCTTTTAAGTCTGTTGAGGACGCAAAAAAAGTTGATAAAGAAATTGTTGAAAACATACCAGACTATGAAAACAGAACATTTTATACTTGTAGATTTTTAAAGGGAAACTTATGTTCCAGATACGAAAATCGTCTAGGAGTATGCAAGCGATTTCCAAGTTCGCCTTGGGCCGTTTATCCCCCAGGGTGTGGGTTTGAAGGTTGGTTGTTTGTCGAACGACAAAAAATTATGAAATATATCAGAGGATTAAAAGAAGAACAACTTGAATACAAAGTTATGCAAAAAAACACCCCACAACTTTATGACAAACTCCAAAAACTTATTGACGCGATAGATGAAAACATAAAACTATACGCACAATATGGTTCTGAAAGATGGTAAAAATTTAAAAATATCATCAGTGATTTAACAAGTAATAAAACAAATCACTATATGGTGTTTTTATACCATATTTTTTGCCTAAAGAGACTAGATATCCGGCGAAAGCATCTATCTCTGTTTTTTTACCATTTTCTATATCTTGAAGCATCGAAGTTTTGCCATAAGGTGCCATATTATGAAAGGTTTCTATAGTTTTTTGAGCCAAGCCTTTAGGATTTTTTACACCCTCTTTCTCTGAGATTTCTACAACTTCACTAAGTATATTATTTAATAATTTATCAATATATGGTAACGAATTCATTTCTCCAAACGTCATTTTTGTAACTGCACTAAGTTGATTTGCTACAACATTCAACATAAATTTCTGCCAGAGAGCTGTTTTTATATCCTCTACGACCTCAAAATTAACTCTATTTTCTTCAAAAAATCTCTCTAAGTCTTTATTTGAGGACATTACAATTTTATTGTTATCATTGTGAATAACCTCTCTATTTTTTCGCATTATACTATCACAAATCAAATATGCAGGTAGAACAACAGATTCAGGGAACTTTTTAGAAATAATCTCTACTGCTGATACACCATTAATTAAAGATAAGATTATTGTATTTTGAGTAGGTTTTATCTGTTCCAAAACTTCGTTCAAATTATAAAATTTGGTTGTTATAATTATCAAATCAGGATTTTTTGGACATTCTGTGACATAATCAAACTCATGTATTACCCCATTAATACCTGTTGGCGAAGATTTATATCTTTCAAATCTTTCTTTGTTTACAAGAATTTTTGCCATTGGAAGTTTTGAAGCATATACTGCTCCAACACCACCTAAACCTACAATTACAACATTTTTAATCATCTAACAACTCATTATACAAATCTATTGTATTAATACAAATTTTCAAATCTCTATCAACTAAACTTTTTATAGTTAATTTATAGCACGCAAGCAAGGCTTTATTAAGTCCGTCATCTTCGTCTAAATGAGGTGCAATATAATCAATCATATCTTTTGGTCTAGTTCTTTCTTCTATCTTATCAGCAATAAATATGACTTTTTCAAAATCAGTCATTCCGCTATACCCGATAGTGTGCCACCTTATAGCACTCAATATTTCTTTATCATTTATCCCCAAAACATGTTGAGCAACATAAGCCCCTGCAGGTGCATGAAAAGTCTTTGGATTAATTAATTCACATTGTTCAACCTTCATATTGTTATTAATTATCTCTACCAATTTTTCTTTTGATAAACATTTTGCACAATCATGAACAAGTCCGGCAAGCCTAGCTTTTTCTTTATCCAAACCAAATTTTTCAGCAAGTTCAAAAGCCTTATCTGCAACACCTAAAGAATGTTCATACCGTTCTTCGTTCAAATTATCCTTCAGCCATTTTATATAATCCATTTTCTTTTATATACTCCATTACTCTTGGTATTTCTAACTCTTTTATTCCTTTTCCACAATGAATATTATCTCTTACCTCTGTTGATGAAACATCAATATATTCCATTGGCGAAAACTCAAAATCATACCCTAAATCTTTAAATTTGTCATAATCTTTTACGTCAAAATTTTTGCATCTAGGATACACTATAAAGTGCAACAAATCTTTTAATTTATCTGCTTCATACCAAGTATCAATCTTACAAAAAGCATCTGTGCCTATCAAAAAATTTATTCTATCCTCAATACCATACTCTTTTCTTAACTCCAAAATCGTTAAATACGTATAAGAATTTCCGCCTCTTTTATATTCTATATCACTAACTTCAAGCTTTGGATTATCACTTGTTGCTATTTTTACCATATTAAATCTATGTTCTGCTAATGAATTATCAACAGATTTATGAGGCGGAATAAAAGCAGGAATAAACAAAATTTTATCAAATCCATATTGCTTTAAAGCAAACTCTGCAACTTCAATATGCACTCTATGTATCGGATTAAACGTACCTTGAAAAACACACAACTTCATTTTTATTCTTTTTCTTCCTCTTGTCTTAATGAAGCTCCAACTGTTTTAAGTTCTTTTTGAACAACCTCAAATGGATATGTCAACGTAGAATTATTAGTTACTGTAATCTTTAAGGCATTATAATATTTTTCCGTATCTCCCTGACACTTGAAAATTTGAGCATAGTTATAATACAAATCTCCATTTTGAGGATTATTTTCCATAGCATCTTTTATCAAATCAAGAGCTTCCATATATCTCTCTTGTTTTAAATAGATTTTATTTAGAATTTTATAAGCACCTATATCATTAGGATTGTATTTGATAGTATTTTTCAAATAAAATATCGCATTTTCTGTATCACCGGTTTCGTAAGCTATTGCCCCTAAATTATAGTATGCCCAACTATAATCAGGAGATAAGGTGAGAACCTTATTAAACTTTTCTATTGCTAAATCCAACAACCCTTCTATTTTGAAAATATTACCCATATAAAAATGAGCAAATAAATCATTGTCATTTAATTTAACTGTTTTTTGAAAGTTCTCTAGAGCTAAATCATACTGCTTTGTTTTAAAATAACATAACCCTAAATTGAACAAAGTATTTGAATCCTCTGGCTCAACCTCTACAACCTTCAAAAAAACAGGGATTGCCATATCATATTTTTCTTCTTCGACAAAAGTTATACCCAAATTGTAGAAAAAATCTGTTTCAGGTGACAATTCTATAGCTCTTATGTAAGCATTTTCAGCCTTTTCATACTGCTTAAGTTTTTCATAAGCAATACCTAAATTATAAAGTAACTCTGCATTATCAGGAAATGTTCTAACTAAGTATAATAAATTTTTCTTTGCTTCTTCGTTAAATCCCGCATCTAACAAAGCTATAGACAGACTTCTGCGAGCCTGAAAATTATACGGATCATCACGTAGTATTTGTTGTAATTCTTCTATACCCTCTACCATACAAATAATAATACCACAATTTTATTTGTGGTAACATTAAACAAAAAGAGAGGTTGTACTTATGACAAATGTTACGTTAATAAAAGGTGATGGCATAGGACCTGAAATTTCTGATGCTGTAGTTAAAATCATTGAAGCTGCTGGTGGAGATATAAAATGGGATATCCAAACAGCTGGTGCTGATGTTGCAGAATCAGAGGGAACACCATTACCTCAAAGAGTTATTGATTCTATAAAACAAAATAAAGTTGCATTAAAAGCACCTATTACAACCCCTATAGGTAAAGGTTTCCGTTCTGTTAATGTTCAACTCAGAAAAGAATTAGACCTTTATGCAAACCTTAGACCTTGCAAAAATATTCCTACAATAAAAACAAGATTTGATAATATTGATATTGTAGTTGTAAGAGAAAACACAGAAGACCTATACGCAGGTATAGAAGAACAAATAGACAAAGATACTGCTCACAGTATAAAAATAATAACAAGAAAAGCCTCTTTAAGAATCGCAAAATTTGCATTTGATTATGCAATGAAAAACAATCGTAAAGAGGTTTGTGTAGTTACAAAAGCTAACATCTGCAAACTCTCAGACGGTTTGTTCCTTGAATGTGCAAGAGAAGTTGCAAAAGAATATCCAACAATAAAATTCAGAGAAATTTTAGTTGATAACTGTTGTATGCAGCTTGTTCAAAAACCTGAACAGTTTGATATACTTTTATTACCAAACCTATATGGAGATATAGTTTCAGACTTAACTGCCGGACTTATTGGTGGACTTGGAGTTGCACAAAGTGCAAACATTGGCGAACAAGCCTCTGTTTTTGAAGCAGTACATGGCTCTGCACCCGATATAAAAGGACAGGATAAAGCTAATCCTATGGCACTTTTGCTATCTGCAGTAGAAATGCTTAAATTTATCAATCAAAAAGATTGTGCAGACAAAATAGAAAAAGCTCTATACAAAACACTTGAAGCAGGCATTAAAACTGTAGATTTAGGTGGAAATGCGAAATGTTCTGAATTTACAGAAGAAATTATTAGGAGACTATAAAAATGACAAAAACAGTAGCTTTTGACCCTGGATATGCGAAAAATATCAGTAGCTTTATAAACAATATTGAATATATGTATGCTGATATTAACAAATTCAAAAATCTTGGACAAAAAAAGTTTAAATTCAAAACTTATTATCCACAAGTACTTGCTCTAATCGAACAAAATATTGCATTTTATTTGGGTTGCCTGCTTTGGGCGACTTATGTATCTGCTCAAAAAGGTTGTGAGTTAACAGGTAACAATTGTTTAGGACTTGAATATAACGAAGATATTGAACTTGAAGAAGTTAATTATATTATTGAATTTATAAAACATTTCAACAAAGATACAAAATACTATCTAAATATACCTTTTGAAATTGAAAGCGATAAAATGATTATTTTAGAAACTTACAAGGATTTTGCAAGGTTAAATAAAGGGTTTGTTGACTCAAAAACTTCTGACGATATCAAACTACCTAATCAATTAAAAACTCCTGACGAAAACGGTATCCAAACAATATTTGACACAATAACAAAAGAAGTTGTTCCTAGTGGAGATTTTGAAAAACTTTATACTTTGAAGGATTATATTTTATAATCAGTCAAAGATAAATGAAAGATTTGATGTTTTGATAATAACGGTCATTCAGAGGACGCAGTCCGAAGAATCTCATGCAAACCCAAGCTGTCATTCAGAGGGCGTAGCCCGATGAATCTCAGGCAAGGTTAAAGATATTTCGCTATCGCTCAATATGACGTAGTCATTCCATACTACGAGCCGGAATCTGTCAGTTTGATGTATTAATAACAATCAGCATTAACAGATTCTGAATAACTTGAAAATTATATATTCATTAGCATTCATATAAATTTTCTACGTTTTCAGAATGACGGCAAGTTTTACAAGCAAAAAATATTATAAATCATAATGGAATCAAGTTCAGAGTGACTAGAAAAATAATCGTCATTACGAAAAATCTTTGATTTTGAAGCAATCCATAAAATAATCCATTTAGACATATTGAATTTGTTTAGTGTTTGTTAAAGGAACTGGATTACTTCATTACCGCTCGTAATGACAGGAAAAACACACGTCATTCCGTACTTGATACGGAATCTGTCAATGTTGGTTATTTTATATTGGGGTTTATGCAACCCCACCCCCTCACAAATATTCTTTCTTTACTGGATTACTTCGCTATCGCTCGTAATTACAGGATAGAACCAACCTATTGAATTATATCAATCTAATAAACTCACCGTTTTTGAGACTATCAACACTGTTGATTTTTTCTAAGAGTTCAGGTGAGAAATCTCTGCCTTGGGCATAATGGTTGACTTCACGCATCATTGTATCAACATTGAATAATTCATCTTCATCTTGAAAACTACCACGAGCAGAAGAACAATTAGAATTTTTAACAATCTTTTCTGCACTTCTTGAAAGTGGCATTTCTGTTGCCAATTCTTCTTGAGAGCGACCATATAGACCCTTCATCAAATCCTTTTGGACTTTAGTAAAATCTTGTCCTTCTGGAACAGTCATAACATATTGTGTACGAATTGGACGGCTAGAGAAATCAGTTCTACCTGAACCAGCCTGTAACCAAACAGTTTTTTCACCATTTGAGTTTTTACCTACAACTAATACCGTTTTACCTGATTCTAATACCTCATCATACCTAACAAAGTTTGCTGGTTCTCGATAAAAATATCCTCCTCCACGATTTTGCTGACCATCTTTAATTAAATAATTATGATAATCTCTTTCCGGACCTCTTGTATTTATACTTATAGTTGGAATATCTTCAGCTTTATAAGAATGAGGTGCAAATTCTCTTGGAGTAACATAATAAGATGCTTTTGGATTATCAAACTTATATTCAGGCATAGAAGAATCTACAACTTCACCCAGTTTTGCAGGTTTTGGAGCTTTTGGAGTAACTTTTGTTTCAGAAGTTGCACCATGAGTAGCTGAACTTGTTGTTCCTCTTGTGGCATTTCTTGCATGTTCTGCAGCATTTTCACCTTGTTTAATTTCGTCAGCAAGTTTGCCTGTATTGATTTTGGTATGTCCTTTTGTGAAATAATAAATGGCAGCTGCCGTTGTCAAAACACCTACACCTGCAAGAGTTGCATATAATTTGGTATTATCTTTTTTCTTTGCTTGAGGTTCTGTCGACTGTGCTTTTGTAGTTGTTACAACATTTGTATTTGCAGATTTAAAAGTGTTAATATTTGGTACATTTCCATTTACATTAATACCTGACATTATAACTTCCTTAAAATTAGTAACCTACAGTTATATAAAAACACGAAGTTATATAAATTTGCCCCGCCCCACCACATCATATCATATCATATCATATAGTGCATTATAACTCGATTTCAGCCTTGTCAAATCCATTTTAATATTTAGTTACAATTCAAATTTAAGTCATTAAGTTACTAAGAAATAATCCTTTGCATCATCTTTCGCTTTGCTCAAGATGACGTAATCATTCCGTACTACGATAAGAAATCTATCAGAACTGGCAATATACAGACATAAAAAAAAGAGGAAATTAAAAATTTCCTCTTTTTTATAATTACTTGTTTATTAAACAAACTATTCAGCAGATGTTTCTTCAACTTCTTCTTCAATAGATTCTTTAACGATTTCAGAAGCTGTAACAACAATCTTCAATTCAGTTTTAACTTTAGAAGTTAATTTGATTAACATTGTATATTCACCAACTTTATTAATTGGGTGATCTAAAGAAACTGTTTTCTTATCAACTTCGATATTAGCTTTTGCTTTTAATTCTTCGCATAATTTCTTAGTTGTAATAGTACCAAATAATTTTCCACTTTCACCAGCTTTAGCTGACAATTCTAATGTAGCAAATTCTTCGATTTGTTTAGCTTTTTCTAAAGCTTCTTGATGTAATTTTTCTTGTTTAGCTTTGATTCTAGCTAAATTCTTTTCTCTGTTTTCTAAAGCACCAGCAGTAGCTAATTCAGCAACATTTTTAGGGAACAAGAAATTTCTTGCATAACCATCTTTAACTGATACTACATCACCTGCTTCACCAAGGTTTTGAACATCTTTTTTCAATATAACTTGCATGTCTTTATTTCTCCTTTAACTATATTTCAGCATTCGTAAAAGTATGATAACCGAAACAAACTCTATTGTCGAGTATTTGTTAATATTTGTATTGAAATTAGCCTAATTTATGTGTAACTAATGCCCATATATCATTAAATACAACTACTAGCATCAAACCAATTAGCAAGAAAAAGCTTATTGTAGCAAGCCATTCCAATACATTCTTTCCAACCTTTCTACCCATTAGTTTTTCAATTATCAAAAATAACAACTGTCCACCATCAAGAGCAGGTATCGGTAAAAAGTTTACTATAGCCAAATCCATAGATATAATAGCCGTTAGCAAAATACCATAAAACAAACCATTATTACTTATGATATCTCCACCAACCTTTGTTATAGCAACGATACCATGCAAATCCTTCAATGGAACTTTTCCTGTAAATACCTGAGCTAAACCTTCTACCATCATATAAGTATTTTCATAAAGATATTTGCAACTACCAACAAAAGCACCAGTAACAGAGTTTGTTGAAGATAAAATTTCTTTTGTATTTAATTGAACACCAATCGCACCTTTTGTTGTTGGATAAATGGTTTTCAATTTTATCAACTTACCATTTCTTTCTATAACTACTTGTAGTGGGTGTTCATTGTCTGAAAGAGCCAATGCTAAGTTACCTAAAGTGCAACGTCCATCTGACACATAATAATTATTAACTTTATTATCTGATAATTTATCACGCAATTTCATAACATCATTTGATAATTTTACTTGATTATCTTTATATTTTGTTATCCCTTTAGCAGTTTTTCTATCAAAGCTTATCGCACCTTCTTTTACTACATCTGTTGGAATACGAACTGCAACATCATTTGGAATAACTTCATCTCGTTCAAAAACTGGGTTTAAATTCTTTAATTTTTCATAGTTTCTATCTACAACCTTCATATCAACCAAGCCATCACGAGTTTTACTTAATTGAACAATATTTAACAATGTATAAGTATTATCAATTTTTGTTCCATTTACAGAAACAATTCTATCTCCAATTTCTACACCTGATTTCCATACTGAAGCTTCTTTTGGTGCAACAATATTACCTATTACTACATCATAGCTACCTGAAGGCAAATGTTTCCATATAAGAGCCGATAGAAAAACTAACAAAAACGCAGCTACAACATTTGAAATCACGCCTGCTGAAACAACTATTGCTCTCTGATAAACAGGTTTGTTTTCAAACCTTTCCGGAGAATCAGCATCTAAAGAACATTCTTTCTCATCATCTGGAAATGCCACATAACCACCCAATAAAAGTGCATGAATTAGAAATGTAGTTTCGCCTATTTTCTTTTCAAAAAGTGTCGGACCTAATGGTAAACCAAAACCGAATTTTTCCACCTTCATACCAAAAGCTTTTGCAGCAAAAAAATGTCCGAGTTCATGTACTAGTACAAGAAAACTCAAAAGTAATATCATTATTATTATTGACATATTATTCTATCCTTCTAATGTGATAAAATCACCGTAAAATCACTATTTACACAGAAATTTCTAACAGGGTCATACACGTATTGAATTTTGTCTATTGTAGAAATTCTCTTTGTTAAATATTCATAAAAACTATTTGAAACATTTTTATTATGAGCAATAAACTGAGAATGTGGAAGTTTTTCTGTTTCCAAACAGTTTACCTGATACCCTAAAGCCTCAAGCTGAGATTTTAAAGACTCTGCCTCTGCCCTTTTTGATGCAGAATACATAATTCCACCAACAATTTTTACATTTGGGTCAACAGGAGAATCTTCTCTATAAATCAATCTGTTTACTGTTTCTTGAACTTTTTCAGGGTCAAGAATCCAATAACTTATATATCCATGTTGATTTGGAGCTCCGGGTAATGTCGCAATCTGAATACCACCTTCGTTAAAACTTCTTGCAGCATTTGCTAATTGAGATAATTCAAATACTGACATATCTGTTTTCACATCTTCTCTTGTTACATTCAAAATTTCAGGTAACTTTGATAAAGCTTGAGGAGATTTTATTTTTTCTAACAAACCTTTTAAGAACCATTGTTGACGTTGAGTTCTACCGATATCTCCCAATCCATCATGACGGAATCTTAAATATCCAACAGCTTGTGTACCATCTAAAACATTCAAACCTTTATTCAAGTGAATATGAAGTTTACCTGCATAATCATCATAGTTCATTCGTTTTTCAACATATATTGGAACACCACCTAATGCATTAACAATATCTTTTACAGCATCATCATGAACCATGATATATTTATCAATTCTTACTCCAAGAGTGTCTTCAACTGTTTTTTTACAAAGTCTTATACCACCGAAAGCATGAGCAGAATTAATTTTATTAGTGTCATGTCCTTCTATATAAACCTTACTATCTCTAGGAATAGAAATGGCATTCACAGAATGAGATTTAGGGTCAATATTCATTAGAATAATAGTATCTGTTCTAGTACCATTCCATTTGTCAGTACCTTCACCGTTTGAATCTACACCCAAAAGCAAAATATTTTTTGAATGTCCAAACATTGGTAAATTAAAAGATGAACGACCATGATTCTTTATCGTATCACCCCAACCCAACAACAACTCTGTAATCGCTGAATCTTCACCAAACACAGTTCTTACTAACGAATCTTGTTGTATAAACCAAAGAGTAAACCCTAGTACACAACACATTCCTAGAACAAAACTCAAAAGAGATTTTGCAAAGTTTGAAGAATCATTTCTTTCTTCTTTTACATGTTCAAGAAAGGAAGTATATTCTTCTTGTTCTCTATATCTATTATTCATATTTTAGCTCTATCCTCTTTTATTATATTTTGGTTTAATTTTCTGAATTTGTTTCTTCTGATTCAGTATCTGCAACTTCTTCAGCTTTATCATCAGATTTTGTAGGGTTTACAATCTTATCTACTGATACTACAGAATCATTATCAACAAGATTTTGAGCCCTTACCCCCGTAGCTGGTCTGCCTTGTTGTGAAATTGAATTAGCTTTCAATCTGGTAACAATACCGTTTGCAGTTACAAGCATAACTTCATCAGATTCTTCTACGATTGTCAAAGCAACAAGTCTGGACATTGTTGACTTAAACTTGGTTGCAATTAAGCCAATTCCACCTCTGTTTTGAGTTCTGAATTCGGAAAGTTTTGTTCTCTTACCAAAACCGTCAGAAGTTACAACCAACAAATCAGCATCATAGTCTTGAGGTACAATATCACAGCCGATAATAGTATCTCCTGTACGCAATTTCATAGAAGTTACACCTCTAGCACTTCTACCTAAAGGTCTTAAGTCTGCTATTGGGAATCTTATAGCCATACCACAAGCTGTACCAATTACGATTTCATCATTAGGGTTAGAAAGTTTTACCCAATTCAATCTGTCACCATCTTCTAAAGAAATCGCTATAATACCATTTTTTCTAATATTAGAGAAGTTATCTAATTCAATTCTCTTAATATAACCTTTTTGAGTAAGCATTATCAAATTAGCTTCGTGCGTAAAGTTACTTACAGGTACAACTGCAGTAATCTTTTCATCTTGTTCTATTGGAAGAACATTCACAATAGGTAAGCCTTTTGCTTGACGTCCTCCTTCAGGGAAGTCATATACATTCAAGCTATATACAACACCTTTTGATGAGAAGAACAATACTTTATCATGCATCATCGCAGTAAAGAAATGTTGTATATCATCATCATCTTTTGTTTTCATACCACTCTTACCACGAGTTGCTCTATTTTGACGTTCGAACGTATCTAAACTAATTCTCTTTAAATAACCTTGATGAGTAATGAATACTGCCATTGGAGTATTTGGAGTCAAATCTTCAATAGTAACTTCACCTTGTTCCGGTAAAATTTGAGTTTTTCTTTCATCACCATATTTTTCTTTATCTTCAAGAAGTTCAGCTTTAATAATATTCAAAACTTTTTGTCTATCAGCTAAGATAGCTTCATACTCAGCAATTTTCTTTTGAAGTTCATCATATTCAGCTTTAATCTTGTCTTGTTCCAAACCTGTCAAACGTCTTAATTGCATTTCTAAGATTGCGTTTGCTTGGTCTACATCAAGTCCAAATCGATTCATCAAACCTACACGAGCTTCATCTGTAGTTTTAGATTTTTTAATTAAATCAATAACTTCATCTAATGAACCTAATGCAATCAATAAACCAGCTAAAATATGGGCTCTAATTTTTGCTTTCTTCAAGAAGAATATTGTTCTTCTTGTTACAATTTCAACTCTGTGCTCAACAAACTCACTTAACACTTCGTACAAGTTCATTAATCTTGGTTGTTGACCACATAATGCCAACATATTTACCCCAAAGGTTGTTGCTAATTGAGTATATTTAAACAAGTTGTTTTTTACAACCTCAGGTTTTGCATCACGTTTCAATTCAATAACGATTCTCATACCTGAACGGTCAGATTCATCTCTTAAATCTGAAATACCTGTTATCTTTTGTTCTTTTACCAAATCAGCTATTTTTTCAATTAGCATAGCTTTGTTAACTTGGTAAGGAATTTCAGTAACAATAATTGCAGTTCTTGACTGACGTCCGCCACCACCGGCAATTTCTTCTATTGTCGCAACTGATGACATCTTAATAGAACCACGACCAGTTTCATAAGCCTGCTTAATATCATTTAAGCCAATAATAGTTGCTGCAGTTGGGAAGTCTGGCCCTTTGATATATTCCATTAAACCTTCAATTGTAATATTTGGATTATCGATTAATGCTATCGTACCATCTACAATTTCGCATAAGTTATGTGGTGGAATATTTGTTGCCATACCTACTGCAATACCTGAAACACCGTTTAACAATAACATTGGCAATCTAACAGGTAGTAC